>CAZDEU010000066.1:0-13698 GCA_964504265.1 uncultured Bacteroidales bacterium | reverse complement strand
AATTGAAGGGAAAATTGAAGGGAAAATTGAAGGGAAAATTGAAGTTGCTAAAAATCTTTTAATGAGCGGTGTTGATATTGAAATAATTATGAAATCAACAGGATTATCAGAAAAAGAGATTAACAAATTGAAATAACCTCTCTATTAAGAAACTGAATCAGTACCTTGTTTTTGCCTTTTATGCGTAAATCGAAATTCTACTTAATAAACTTTCTACCATAAGGTTGACAAATATAAAGGCACACATCAATTTTATAACAATTAATATCAATTTTACTGCTTTTAGCTCCATTTATTGTTATAAAAGACCCAAATACCACCCTCAATCATTCGGCTTTGTTTTAATTTGAAGCAAAAATGGTGTTAAAAGAGACATTTTTCCCTCTCATAGAGTGTTCGTTGCCGCTTTAAGAGACAAAAAAATGATTCTTTTACATTCAATGACCACGCTTTTTGAGGCAATTTTGATTCATTTTGAGGGAAATTTCCCGAAAATTTGCTCAAGGCCGAACCTCAGAGCAGCAATTTTGAATAAAAAAGCAGGAATTTTCATACAAAAAGCAGCAAATTTGAATCAAATAACAAGAAACTCCAGTAAAAATTTTTCGAGACCGAGCCAAAATGCTTAGGCTTGGATGCTTTTCGCAGCAATTTTGATTATTTGAGAGGGAACATTGCCTCTTCGAGAGGCAATGTTATAGTAAGAACTTTTATAGAATACCGAAAACACTGATGTAACGTATTTTCGTGAATATAATTAACAAGGGGGGAGGGCTGCAACCCCTTGTCCTAACTCTAACACTTTGTTTTTGATTGTTTTGTAACAAATGGGATGTCAGTAATATATAATTTTCAGGAGAACCAATTGGGTACCAAGGTCAAAATTAACTTGCGCTGTTTATAATTTGATATTTCAAACGCAGAATGCAATATAGGGGATAAAACTATCACATAGCCATTAACACCAACTTTGCGGATTTATTAACCCCCTTCACATTTCTTTGGCAAATTGTGTCTCAAATAAAAAAGCCTTTCAGATTAATTTTCTGAAAGGCTTGTCTTTGCTGTGGGCCCACCTGGACTTGAACCAGGGACCTACTGATTATGAGTCAGTTGCTCTAACCATCTGAGCTATAGGCCCTATTTCAAATTTATTTTATTATAATTTGAAAATCTGATGCAAAAGTAAAACATTGTTAATAATTTTGCAAGTCATTTAAAAACATTTTTAATTTTTAAGTACACTCCGAAAAGTTACAAAACAAAAAAGTAATAGATTCGTATATTAAACAAGGGGATGCATCCCCTTGTTTATATAATGAATCAGGACAATATTAAAAATTTTCTCAAATAAATAACTTTTCGGAGTAAGCTCATTTTTGTAAATAATTTGTTTTTCAAACTTAATAATCAAGACTTTTACGTACCAAAAACATAGTTATCTTAAACTATTACACAATTACTAAATAATTATACTCAAACAGTCATTTGTACTTGTAAGGTTTCCATATTTAGCTTATCTTTGAAAATGATTTTTAGGATCCAAAATCAGAAATTTTAGTTTAATTAACATTAGTATTAATTTTAAAAAATTTTAAAAAATGGCTGGAGTCAATAAAGTAATTCTCGTTGGGAACCTTGGTAAGGATCCTGACGTAACAACGCTCGAAAGCGGTGTTAAGAAAGCCAATTTTTCATTAGCGACTACCGAAGTGTATAAAAATCGCGAAGGAGAAAGGGTTGAGAACACCGAATGGCACAACATCGTCCTATGGAGAGGGCTTGCCGAAGTTGCCGAAAAATACCTTAAAAAAGGTCAACCTATTTATCTTGAAGGAGCTATTAAAAGACGCTCATGGGATGATGAACACGGCAACAAACGCTACGCATTCGACATTGTTGGCGATAAAATGATAATGCTTGGTGGAAAAAGAGATGATAATGCTGGTTACACAGAATCAAAAAATGCTGCTGAACCTCCTGAAATCACCTCTGATGACACTGTTAACGATGATTTGCCCTTTTAATTAAGGTATATTGCATCAAATTATCTGTGCATTGATATTTTTTTTGATTAATTAAATAAATAACAATTGAAACCTGCCTAAGGTAACATTTAACCTGAAAGCAGGTTTTAGTTTTTTATATATTACCAGCATAAACATAAGTTAGATGTTTCGTTGCTATTCTCAAAAAATCATTTATCACTGCTTTAGGCGTAGGAGCTGCATTATATTTAAAATGAGGGAAATATCTTGAAATATGTAAAGGCGTATTACAAGATGTGTTATTTTTTATCCATTCCACCATTTTTTCAAATTCTTCTATATTGTCATTAAGCCCAGTAACAACAAGGTTTGTAAGTTCGAGATGTTTACCCGATTTATAAATATTTTTAATTGTATTGAGCACAGGTTCGAGCTTAGCTCCAGTATTTTTTTTATAAAAATTATTGTTAAAACCCTTAATATCTACGTTAAAAGCATCAATATAATAAATTAATTCATTTAATGGTTCCTGATTGATGTAGCCATTAGTAACCATAACATTTTTTAAGCCCTTCTTGTTAGCAATTTTAGCAGTATCTAAAACAAATTCAAACCATATAGTTGGTTCGTTATAAGTGTAAGCAATTCCAATATTATTAGATTTTTTTAAAGCAAAATCAACCAATTGTTCAGGCGTAAAATTTATATATGAATTATTGAAATCAATACCTGATTGAGAAATATCATAGTTCTGACAAAAACTACATTTTAAATTACATCCATTGGAACCAACTGAAAGAATTTTGCTGCCAGGATAAAAATTATAAAGAGGTTTTTTTTCGATAGAATCAAGATTTAATGCAATAATTTTAGCATAATTATCGGCATATAAAATTCCGTCAATATTAGTTCTAACTAAACAAACACCTTTATTACCATTTTTAATAATACAGTTATGCGGACAAAGTTTACACTGTACTGCTTTGTCAGATAACAAATTAAAATATTTAGCTTGTTGCATAATAAAACACTTAAGAAAACCAAAATTCAATTTAGTTTTTTGATAAAAGTTAATATTTATAACAAATATATAATAAAATGATAAAAAAATGTATTTTTGTTCATTAATGATACGGGTTACTAACCCTGAATACATAAAAAACAGTATTTCATGAACAAATCTCCCCTATTTTCAGTTATTATTCCTACATATAACCGAGCTAATTACATTTCAAATTCAATACAAAGTGTTATAAATCAGAGTTTTAAAAATTGGGAGCTTATAATAGTTGATGATGGTTCTACCGATAATACTTCTAAAATCATTGAATCTTTTAAGGATGACAGAATAAAATATATTTATCAGGCAAATTCTGAACGTTCAGCAGCAAGAAATAATGGCATTAAGCACGCCAAAGGTGATTATATTTGTTTTTTAGACAGCGATGATGAATATTTCCCTGATATTATTGAAAATTTTTACTTATTTCTTCAACAGAAAAACTTTCCAACTGCATTTTTATTTTGCGATATTGAAATATATAACGAAACCCAGACAAAAATATCTGGTACTAAATATAATCCTCCAAAAATAATTACAGAAGACTATTTGTTTGGCATCTCTATTGGCACTGTCCAAACTTGTATTTCAGCTTCTTTATTTAATACCGAAAAATTTAATACTTCAATACGAATTGGAGAAGATAAAGAATTATGGATGAGGTTAATAAATAAAACAATTTTTTATTATCTAGCATTTTCTGGTGTTAAAGTTATGGAACATTCAGGTAGAACAATATTTGTAGGCAATAGAGATGCAGTTTTTGGTCATATAAGCACATTAAAATACATATTAAAACAACCTAATGCTAAAAAAATTTCTAAGGTTACATCAAACAAAGTTTTAAGCGACGCATATATTAAAACTGCATATCATTACGCTTTTCATAACAAAAGACTTTTAACTCTAAAATGGTTGTTAAAAGGCTTATTTATTGCCCCTAATTATAGAACCAAAGAAAGATTATATTTAATTATTAGCAATACTTTAATTGGAAAAATATTTTTAAAAATCAGAAATATTTTAAAAAAATAATTCAAAACCTGCCAATTATTCCAAAGTGAATTTTAGACGCATTAAAACGTATTGGATTATTAGCTTGTTTGCCTAAGGCATAGTTCAGCGAAAACATACCAGCTTTTGTGTCAAAAGTTATACCTGCACCAAAACCATAAGGAGTATCGCTTTTAAAAGATTCTAAAGTTTTAGTTTCATAATATGCACCATCCCAAAATATTTGAATAAATGAATTTTCATCAAGCAAAAAACGATATTCTATTGTAAATATACTAAATGTTGATGAAAAAATAGCTTCTTCGTCAAATCCACGCAAAGTGTTTAAACCGCCAATTCTGAATAATTCGTTGGCAAATAATTTACTGCCTGTAAGCATTGCACTTTTATTAAATAAACCTATTGTGTTTTTTCCTCCGAGATGAATAAAAAAAGCTGACTGAGCCTCAATTCTATACTGAGACATTTTTAAAGAAATATTTTCGTAAACATCAGGATTAATATCTTGATTTTTTTTAATATTTTTAGTACCTGTTGACAAATTAATCAAAAAAGAATAGCCTTTTATAGGATTATTTCTGTAATTAAACTTTTCATTATAAAATTCAATTCCGTAAAACTTTGAAGTTATGTCAGCATGTGTAGGTAAAGTTTTTATTTGCTTCAAACCTTTTGTACTCAACAATTTGCTTTGTTTATTTTCGAAATAAGCATTAAAATAATTTGTATAATTAAACATATATTTTAATCCAAATCGATTAGATATATTAAGGTATGTAGTATCTCTTTTCTGAATATTTAATTTGTATTCAACGCCAATAGGCGAATTAAATAAATAAGGAATATCAGCTTCTGTCTTTAACTCTTGCGAAAGCGGGTCAGTCTTTCGCCAGTTAATTCCAATTTTTTCGCCATATTTCAAAGTGTTTTTCAAATTAAGTAATATTTCACCGTTGATAAGTAATTTTTTTTCATCTCCATTAGCAGGCATAAAACCAATTATTCCAGTAAAACTGCTTGCGTTCTTTTTTTTAGCATTAAATACTATTTTTGCTTTATCGTTATATATAATAATTTCAGAGGCAGAAACAATCGTTATAAATTCAAGCTCTTTAATTTTTTTATCAATTTCAGAAATTTTGTTTTCATTGTATTTATCACCCGGCTTTATTCCAATATAATTATACAAAAAACTTTTTGAAATCTCATTTTCTGGACTAACAATAATACTATCAACAATTATTAAAGGACCTTTTTCAATTTTAATTGAAGCAGTTATAATATTATCGGGAATTAAAAAATTAATGCTATCAAGGCTTACCGAAGCAAAAGGATATCCATTATTTTCTAAATATGTTAAAACCTTTTCAGAAATATCTGAAATATCATTATAATTAAATATTTTATTATTTGAAAATGATTTTCTAAAACCTGCATTTTCAATTATTTTGCTATTTTCAAAGCTGGTAAAAAAATTGCCCCATTTATATATTTCGCCCTGATATATGTAAGCATTATATATATTACTGTCAATTATTATAGAATCAACAATTGAAGAGGCATAACCATTAAAAATAAGCTGATTAACAACACTTTTTAAATGATTAATTGCAGTAACAGAATCGACAAATTCTAATTTTTTCTTAAAATTACTATCTTTAATACCATTAATATTTAACAATACATTTTGAGATAATATTAAACTGCTAAACAACAGCATACTAAAAAAGCAGATAAAATCCTTTCTAATCATCTTTCATAGAATTATAGTATGATAATGTTTGCAAGTATTTTAATATTATTTTTATAAGGACCAGTCAATGGGTTTAATATTTTTGCTAAGCAAAAAATCGTTTGCTTTTGAAAAATGTTTACAACCCCAAAAACCTCTGTTTGCAGATAAAGGGGAAGGATGAACCGTTTTCAATATAAAATGTTTATTCGTATCAATAATAGATTGTTTAGCCTGAGCAAAACTACCCCACAGCATAAAAACGAGATTTTCTTTTTCTTCAGATAAAATTTTAATAGTAGCATCAGTAAACAGTTCCCATCCTTTATTCTGATGTGAGCCAGCTTGCGATTCTCTTACTGTTAAAGTTGCATTAAGCAAAAAAACTCCCTGTTCAGCCCATTTTGTTAAATCACCATCATCAGGAATTTCAAAATTAATATCTTCTTTTAATTCCTTAAAAATATTAATTAAGGAAGGCGGTTTTCTTATTCCTTTTTGTACAGAAAAAGATAAACCGTGTGCTTGCTTCAAACCATGATAGGGATCTTGTCCTAAAATTACAACTTTTACTTTATCGAATGGAGTTTTATTATACGCGTTAAAAATAAATTTGCCCTCAGGAAAAATTCTGTATTTTTTCTTTTCTTCAATCAAAAATAATTTAAGATTCTTAAAATAATCTGATTTAAATTCTTTTGCGAGCTTTTCGCCCCAACTTTTTTCAATTATTGGTTTAACAAATTCATTACTTTTTAAGTTTTGTTGTTCCATTTTTTTGGCTTTTATGTAATTAACTCTTTGTTTTTCAGTTATTTAAATATATGTATATAAAACACATATTAAAATAAAACATTAAATATTAATATAGTATAATATGTTAAATATAATATATTTTATTTTGATTCGTTATGAAAAATACTTTTTTAAAAAAGTATTTAACAATACAATGTTAATAAATATTCTGATATTTAAATTTTGTATTGAAAAAAAAATTGTAATTTTACATAAAATTTGACGAGTTCTTAATTTGATAATTTATAAAATGAAAAAAATTGCTATAATATTAATAAGTGTATTTTTTGTATCTTTGTTAACCACATCATGTAAAACACATGAACGTTGTGATGCCTATGGTTACCAAAAAGTTGATACTACTAAAAATAATCGTCCTTCTTAAAATCATTATTGATTTAGCAAGGAATAACTCCCTTTTAATTAAAAGGGCAGCTTATGTATAAATTTATTGTAACAATATTATCCTTATTAATTTTGTTGAGTTGTACAAGTTTATACGCTCAAAGTGATACTATTTTCGATGAATATGACGAAAGTGACAATAAAATACTTTTACGAAAAGAGTGGAGTATATCGGGTATAGCAAGTTCGGGAGGTATTGGATTAGGTTATAGAAAGGGGAATCATATTACTGCATTTAAAAAAAGAATGCTTGAAATTGAATTTACAAGTATGAAACATCCCAAAGAAATAAAATCGCTTAATCCTTACGACAATGCTAAAAGTTATGTTTATGGCAAAATAAATAATCTTTATATTTTAAGAACTGGTATTGGTATTCAAAAACTCATTAACGAAAAACCCCTTTGGGGAGGCGTTGAAGTAAAATACTTTTATTATTTTGGTGCTTCGCTTGGTATAACTAAGCCTGTTTATTTATATATCATAAATTTTTCTATGCCAGGCGAATATAATATTACATTAGAAAAATACGATTATAACGAACATTTTGTTGATAGTATTTATGGAAGAGGTCCTTTTAGTAAAGGTTTTAACGACTTAAAACTTCACCCTGGTATATATACAAAAGTTGGCTTTAATTTTGAATATGGTTCTGATGACTCGGCGCTTAGAGCTCTTGAAACGGGTGTATGTATTGATTTTTACCCAAAACCTGTTGAGATGATGGCTTTTAACGACAGCGATTATTATTTTATCTCTTTTTATGTTAGTTTAAACTTTGGAAAACGCAGTTATTGATTTTTGATTAAACAAGCATTTTAAATAGATTGTACAAGGAGATGATTAATATCAAACGACTTTCATATATAATACCATTGAAAACCAAATATTATGAAAAACGATATTTATAAAACTAATGATAATTATTTAAGAAAACCAGAATGGCTCAGAATACGTTTACCTAATGCTTACGAATATAATTTTCTGAAAAGTAAACTTACTGATTCTCACTTACATACAATATGCGAAAGTGGCAATTGTCCTAATCAGGCTGAATGTTGGCAAGCTCGTACAGCTACAATTATGATACTTGGCGATGTATGTTCACGAAATTGTAAGTTCTGTAATGTTAAAAGTGGAAAATGTTTACCACTCGATGAACAAGAAGCTGCTAATGTTGCAATTTTAATAAATGAACTTAACTTAAAACACGCTGTTCTCACAAGCGTTACACGCGATGATTTGCCCGATGGTGGTGCAAAACATTGGGCTGATGTTATAACCGAAATCAGAAAACAATGTAAAGGTGTTACTATTGAAACTCTAATACCAGACTTTAAACTTAATTTTGCCTCATTAAATATTATTGCTGAAGCTGCTCCCGAAGTGGTTTCGCATAATCTTGAAACTGTAGAACGTATAACTCCTTTAGTACGAAGTAATGCAAATTACAGAAGGAGCCTTGATGTACTTGAGTATTTATATAATAAAAATCTTAAAGTAAAAACAGGTATTATGGTTGGATTAGGCGAAACTGACGATGAAGTATATAAAACTATGGACGATGTTTTAAAAGTAGGTTGCAAAATTATTACAATAGGTCAATATCTTCAACCCTCACTGAAACACTATCCTGTTTACAGATATGTACATCCTGATACTTTTGAAATTTACCGCGAACTTGCACTTCATAAGGGGTTTAAACATGTAGAAAGTGCCCCTTTGGTTCGTTCATCGTATCATGCTTCTAAACATGTTAAATAAACATCTTTTTATCATATTTTATATTTTTTTCTTTTGTTACTTGTATATGTCAAAAAAAAATTGTAAATTGTGCCTGTTTTTTATAGTAAATTTTCAAAACGTAAAGTTTTGATTTTTAATTTAGTACAAAAACAAGAATGAAAATTATTTCTAAAAAATTAAAGTTAAAATCAGTAAATCTAACATTAAATTTAAAATTCTAAATACAGATGAAAAAAAAATTACTTTTAGCCGGAATGTTGACAAGCGTAATAATTTTAGCGGCTTATTTCACATTATTTGATTTCAACAGTAATTCTAAAACCTATACACCCCGCAACAAAATGCAATCAGCTAAAATGCAGGGCATTAAAGGTGCAGTTGAATACTTAAATACTATTCAAAGAAATCAGATTACTGGCACCTTAGATTTTAGCGATATTATTTCTGCAAGAAAAGAAGCTGACAATATCAGCAATTTAAAAGCAGCTCTTGATTTACAATGGACAGAATTAGGCCCCGATAATATTGGCGGAAGAACAAGAGCTATTCTTATTGATAAATTTAATACCAATATTATTTATGCAGGCGGTGTATCAGGCGGTATATGGAAATCTTATAATGGTGGCAGTTCGTGGGTGAAAGTTGATGATTTAGCACCTAATCTTGCTGTTTCATGTATGGCACAAGCTCCTAATGGCGATATTTTGGTTGGCACTGGCGAAAGTTTTGCAGTAGCAAGTGGGGACGCAAACGGAAGTAGCGGTTTTATAGGCTCAGGTATTTACCACTCTTCTGATGGTAATGTTTTTACTTTAATCCCCTCTACAACTCCTACCTTAAATAATAATAATGTTGTTGCTTGGGCTTTTGTCAACGAACTAGCCATAAATGCAAATGGTCGTGTTTATGCAGCTACAAATTTGGGATTAAGAGCTTGCGACGATATTTATGCAACTAATCCTGTATGGTACAACCCAGTTAAAAAATCAAATGGAACTGATTATAATGCAAATTGCTCTGATGTTAAAATTGCTTCTGATGGTACTGTAGTTACTTCTGTTTATAACCTTTGTTATGTTTCTCCTAATGGAGATGAAAATACTTTTGTACTTAAATCTTCTAACGCTACAGGTGGTTTGCCTACAAGCGGTATTTCAAGAATTGAATTTGCCTTTGCTCCTTCAAACTCTAACATTCTTTATGCTTCTGTTGCAAATAACAGTGAACAGCTTAAAGGTATTTATCGCTCTGAAGATAAAGGTGATACATGGACTCTCATTGGACCTGGCGGCAGTACTGCTTTTCAACCTTTCGGAACTCAAGGAAGTTATAACAATGTAATTGCAGTTGACCCAAGTAATCAAAACAGAATTTTCTTAGGGGGTATTGATATGTGGGAATGGAAATTAAATGATACATGGACTCAAAAAACGCTATGGTTTTTAGAACCTACAAGTTCTTATTATGTTCATGCCGACCAACACGCCTACGTTTTCCATCCAACAAATCCTGATATTATGTATATTGGAAGTGATGGTGGTATTTCAAGAACTACTGATGGAGGACAAACTTTCCATACACTTAACAGATCATATAATACTGTTCAATTCTATACAGTTGGCACGCATCCTTATGGCTATGTAGCTGGTGGTACTCAGGATAATGGTACAATTATTAATGATTTTAAAGGGAATCAACCTCTTAATGGACGCTCAGTTATGGGTGGCGATGGTGGTTATGTAGGGTTTTCTTATATTAATCCCGATATAATGTTTTCTACAGTTTATTACGGCGATATTGCTCGTTCTACTGATTTGGGAAAAACTTTTTCATTACAATCAAACTCAACTACAGGTGATAAAAATGCTTTCTTTAATGCACGTATGAATACCTCAACTGCTATCGGAGAAAATTCAAGTTTTGCTTCTTTTGTAACACCTTTTATTCACTGGGAAAGCTTTAATAATTATGCAAGTGTTGATTCAGTAACTTTTATAGCCGATTCAAATTATTTAGCAGGCGATGTAGTTACTGTTTTAAGTAAAACAGATAAATACCCGTTTAATTATACTTTACCTTATTCTTTAAATATAGGTGATGAAATAAGAGTTCAGGATATTATTTCCTCTAGATTTTATTTCGGCGCTACTAATGCAGTTTGGATGACCAAGGAAGCCTTAAATTTTGCGAAAACTCCTGATTGGATTAAATTAGCAACTATTTCAGGTATGTCTCAAAGCATGGCTATCTCTAAAGATGGTGATAATCTATGGGTAGGAACTTCTTCTGGTAATTTATACAGAATTTCTAATCTTCATGCTGTTAGAGATTCAGCTAATGATGATGTTACGAGTCCATATTCAATAGTTGAGACCAAATCTATCAGTGTTCCTAATTCTTCAAGCAGAGCTATTACAAGTATAGCTATCGACCCTCAAAACCCTGAACATGTGATTGTTACATTGGGTAATTATAAAAATAATGTTTATATTTACCGATCAATTAATGCTTTAGATTCTTTGCCAACTTGGACATCTAAACAAGGCAACCTCCCTAAAATGCCGATATACAGTGCAATTATTGAGATGAATAACCCAAATACAGTAATAGTTGCTACCGAACTTGGGGTTTATGGTACAGATAAAATTCAACTTGCAAATGTTACATGGACAGAAGAAAATGCTGGCATGGCAAGAGTACCAGTTCACATGATTCAACAGCAAATTTACGATTATCCCGGTGTTGCTAACTTAGGGTCAATTTATTTAGGTACTCATGGGCGAGGATTTTTTAGAAGTGATGATTATGTTGGTATAGCTGAAAATAAACCACAAGATATTGCTGTTGCAAAAAATACTTTAAGAATTTTCCCAAATCCCGCTATAACTGATGCTAATGTGTTCTTTACATTAAGTAATTCTGCTAAAACTCAAGTACTTATTTATGATTTAAGCGGCAAACTTGTTAAGAGCAATAATCTAGGGTTAACTAACAAGGGAGCTAATAAATATAATATTGACTGTAGCACGTTTAAATCAGGAACTTATATAATACAAGTAATTTCAGGACAGGAACGTATTACAGGCAAACTTGTTGTAACTAATTATTAACAATCTGTATTTTTTAAAAATAATTTAAAATTAAAGAACAGATAATTAATAGATATTTTTATTTATTTTATCTGTTCTTTTTAACAAACTAAAAAATATGAAGCAAACATATTCTAAAAAAATAAATGAAGAAAGAATTAGTATGCGAGTTTCATATAATACCATTGATAACCAATAAATTTAATAATATGAAAAAAAGTTTATTATTCTTTACAATCTTAATTTTTACTAATATTCTTTATTCACAAGTACAATTAGATATTTATGCACCAGCTCTTAAAGCTCCTGCAAATAATGCGGTTGAACAGATACCAAATGTACTGTTAGACTGGGATGCAGTTACAGGTGGTATGAATTATAAAGTACAACTTGACACTTCAAATATTTTCTCAAATCCAACTGTTTTAGCTACTAATAATACAGCTATACAAACACAGGATTTATTATTTGGTGCTATGTATTACTGGAGAGTTAAAGCCTATACAATTAACGACTCTTCTGCATGGTCAGTTGTAAGAGCTTTTACTGTTACTGATTCTGTAAAATTATTTTCACCTGTTAGTGGTGTTATTGATCAGATGCCTGATTTATTGCTAAGATGGACAAGCCTATCGGGTGTAAAGTCTTATCATTGTCAATTAGATACTATTAATACATTCACAGGCACACCTTTTTATTATACTGTTAATGCTCCAAAAAATCAAGTTAATACTTCACAATTGTTATTTGGAACCAAATATTATTGGCGTGTCAGAGCAGTTCACAATACTGATACTTCCCACTGGTCACTGTTCAGAGATTTTTCTACAATTGATACTTTTAAGCTAACAACTCCAACTAACAATATTGCCGCTCTTCAAATGCCCGATGTGTTGCTTAAGTGGAACCTGCTTTCGGGTGTTAAAGGATATGAAGTTTTAGCAGATACAAATATTTTATTTAATTCGCCTTCGTTAGTTTATATGAAAGCTGATACTAATTTTATTAATGCTGATACTCTTGCATTTGGATTAAAGTATTATTGGACAGTAAGGGCTTTTCATAACAACGATTCTTCAGTTTGGACAGCACCTTTCGCATTTAATACTATTGATAAACTTTCGTTAATTGCTCCAGCCAATAATACAGACAATCTCTTGTACCGCCCTGATTTTTCGTGGCAAGAAATTACTGGTATAACTGAATATGAATTTCAAATTGATACTGCATTGAACTTTGATAGTTCAATAGCCGATACTGTATTTATTTCTGCTACTACTGGTGCTGCTTACTCTCCTTTAAATGACCTTAATCCTCAAACAAAATATTATTGGAAAGTTAGAGCAATATCATTATCTGATACCTCATTATGGAGTAATACATTTAATTTTTCTACTGGAACTGTTGGTATTGATGAAAATAACAGTAAGGTTAACGATATTAATGTTTTTCCAAATCCAACAACAGGAAAAGTTAACATAACCCTTGACGCATCTAACCAATCGGATATTGATGTTTTAGTAACAGATATTGTTGGTAAAGAAGTATTTAAAGACAAATTTAATTCGGTTAGTGGTAATAATATTTATTCAATTAATTTATCACATCTTCCCGAAGGTTTATACCTTATTAAAATTATCAGCAATAATAATTCTTTTACGAGAAGAATTATACTTGATAAATAAAGCTCTATGTTGATTTAAATGAGCAAAATGGTAAAATATAAATTAGTATTTCTACTCTAAAAATTGTTTATCACAAAATCATAATACATTAAGTCCCCTCTTGGGGGCTTTTTTATTATAAATTTTAAAATGATACCATTTTAAAACATTCCGTTAGGAATGTATCGCTCGGTAGAAAACACAG
>CAZDEU010000065.1:0-13746 GCA_964504265.1 uncultured Bacteroidales bacterium | reverse complement strand
CTCAAAAATACAAAAGTTTTCAGCTTTATCAGAAATCTAAAACTCGCTTTGGATTTATTAACGAAACTTTTTCTTTTATTGTAATTTTAGTTATGCTTTTTGTCGACGGTTTTGCTTATATTGATTCTTTTGCTAGAATATATACTGAAAACCCAATTGTTTTAACATTGCTGTTTATTGGTATTATTGCCATTTTAGCCGACATAATTGGCTTGCCCTTCGATATTTATTACACTTTTGTAATTGAAGAAAAATTTGGTTTTAACCGTACTAAACCTCTTACTTTTATTTTTGATAAAATTAAAGCATGGATAATTACTGCTATAATTGGTGGGGGACTTATTGCTCTTGTTGTATGGTTTTGGACCATTACAGCTAGTAATTTCTGGTTTATTACCTGGGCTGTAATAACTGTTTTTATGGTATTTATGGTTATGTTCTATTCTGATATTATTGTTCCTTTGTTTAATAAGCAAACTCCTTTGGAAGATGGTGATTTAAGAAAAGAAATTGAAAATTTTGCTTCTAAAGCCGGCTTTAAACTTAAGAATATTTATGTTATTGATGGCTCAAAAAGATCAAGCAAAGCAAATGCTTATTTTTCGGGTTTAGGTCCTAAAAAACGTATTGTTCTTTACGATACTTTAATTAAAGAACACTCTGTTGAAGAACTTGTTGCTGTGTTGGCTCACGAAATTGGGCATTACAAGAAAAAACATACTTTAATTTCTATGATAGCAGGTGTTATGCAAACTGGTTTACTACTGTTTATACTGTCTTTTTTTCTTGATAATCCCGATATGGCTAAGGTGCTTGGCGTGGAGCAAACAAGTTTCCATATAAGCCTTATTACTTTTGGTTTGTTATATAGCCCAATTTCATTAATAATTGATATTGCTATGAATTATATGTCGCGTAAAAATGAATTTAGTGCCGATAAATATGCCGGTGTTAATTATAATTCGAAAGCTCTTCAATCTGCTCTTATTAAACTTTCTGTTAATAATCTTTCTAATCTTAATCCTCATCCAGCTTATGTGTTCTTTTATTATTCTCATCCGCCATTGTTAGAAAGATTAAAAGCTCTTAAACAAATTTTATGAGTTATTATTTGTCTGTTTTAAAAAAAAATATTACTTTTGTAATTAATTGTATTACAATTTATTATTAATCTTTTTTTTAATTTAAAATTATTTTTGATGCAAATTTCTAAAAACAAAGTGGTTTCGTTGGTTTATAAACTAAGTGAAAATGGTCCTGATGGACAAATTATTGAAACAGTTGAAGTAAATAATCCTTTTACTTTCATTTTTGGTAATGGTATGCTTTTGCAAAATTTTGAAAATAATCTTGCTGGTTTAGAAAAAGGAAGTAAATTTTCTTTTTTAATCGAAAGTAAAGATGCTTATGGCGAAATGACTGATGATGCTGTTGTTGATATTCCTGTTTCTGCTTTCGAAGTTGATGGTAAAATTAAGGATGGTTTGTTGCGTATTGGTAATATTATTCCTATGCAGGATGAACAAGGCAGACCTTTAGATGGTAAAGTTGTTTCTGTTGGCCTCGAAAATGTTAAAATGGATTTTAATCACCCTCTTGCTGGTGTTAATTTATTCTTTTCCGGTGAAATTATCGGAATACGTGATGCATCTGAAGAAGAACTTCAACATGGGCATGTTCATAATGCTGACCATAATCATCACCAAAATTAAAATCTGTTTTTATTTTAATTAGGCACACCTGTAATTTTAATTCAAGGAGTGTAAATACTTTTCTTTAAATAAGTATTACAGAATGATTCTTGCTTAAATCTAATACTTTTTCATTTTTTTTATAATTTAGCATTTTATTTTAAAAAATTAATTATTATTATGATGTTGGAGTTTTGTTACATCAAATTATGTCAGCTTTTAATTATTATTGGTGCTGTTCTTTGTTGTCAATCTGAGGTTTGCTCACAAAAAAGAAATTTTAACCTTGATCCACCTAACGAAAAGTATGCAAAGGATTTTATGGCTATGGGTAATTATGTTGCTGCTATTACTGAATATTCTATGTTGCTCAAAAACGACTCTACTAATTTTAATTATAATCATAATCTTGGAATCTGTTATTTGAATAGTGATATTAATCGCAAAAAAGCTGTTGTATATCTTGAAAAAGCTTCGCTTAATCCTAATAATTCTGATGCTAATGTTTGGTACGATCTAGGACGCGCCTACCAATACGCTTTCCGTTTTGACGACGCTATTGAGGCTTTCTCTAAATTTCAAAATACTGTTTCTGGTAAGAATATTAATCAGATTACACCTGAACGCCAAATAGAAATTTGTAATAACGCTAAAGAAATGATTAAGAACCCTGTTAATGTTTCTTTCGAAAATCTGGGAACTGCTGTTAATTCTCCATTCCCTGATTATAATCCTTATGTTTCGCGTGACGAATCTACGATTTTTTTTAATTCAAGACGCAAAGGAAATGTTGGTAATCTCGAAGATTATGACGGTTATAATACTTCTGATTTGTACTCATCTGAATATAAATATGGCTCTTGGAAAAAAGCTAAGAGATTTACAAATGTTGTTAATACAGCTTTAGTTGAAGAAATTGTTGGCATGTCTTCGGATGGTGCCAGAATTTTTATTTTTTTTGATAATGAATTTGGCCGTTACGAAATTTATGAGTCAAAATTATCTGGTAAAAATTTTAAAAGTCCTGTTTCTTTAGGCTCTAACGTGAATATGAGCAATAAATTTATTTCTTCTGCTACTATTTCAAGAGATAAAAAAACTTTGTTTTTTGCCGCTGATTTTGAATCTAAAGATGGACACGGCGGGCTTGATATATATATGGCTGTTATATTACCTACTGGCGAATGGGGACCCGCAGTTAATCTTGGCGATGTTGTTAATACTGAATATGATGACGATTTCCCTCATATTGGACCTGATGGCAAAACTCTTTATTTCGCTTCAATGGGGCATAATACTATGGGTGATTACGATATTTTTAAAACTGTGTGGAACAAAGAAAATAATTCTTTCAGCAAACCTGTTAATTTAGGTTATCCTATTAATACTCCACAAGACAACAAAGTTATTTCTTTTACTTCATCAGGCAGATATGCTTATATGCACGCCAACAGACCCGACTCTTATGGCGATCTCGATATTTACAGACTTGTTTTTAAGGATGTTGAACCTGTTTATTCTGTTGTTAATGGTTACATACTTACTATTGATTCTAATCTCGTTTATAATGTTAATCTATCAAAATTTAACCATATTAAGAGCAATACTTTAGATAATAATACAAAACTTAATAACAAAAAACATACAAATTCAAAAAACAATAATGAAATTATAAATAATAACGATAAGAACAATAATAAGTTAGATATAATTATTAATGTATACAAAAAGAATAATAATTCTCTTTACGGAACTTATATTCCTGACAAAAGAAATTCAAAATATACTATTATACTGCCTCCTGGCGATTTTATTGTTAAAGTTGAAAGTAATTATTTTAAAAATGTTACTTTTGATATATCAATTGAAGATAGAGATTCAAGAGATATATTTATAAAACAAAATATTAAATTAGATTTTTTAGATAATAATAATAAAGATTAGCTGTTATTAGTTATAAAAACATATTTTTTGATGGAATTAAAACTTACTAAGCCATTGGCTTTCTTTGACCTTGAAACTACAGGCGTTAATGTTGGCAAAGATAAAATTATAGAAATTTGTATTTTCAGATTAACTCCTGATGGAATAACTAATAAGGAAGATGTTTTGACAATGAGAATTAACCCAGGTATTCCTATTCCCCTTCAGTCTACTCTTATACACGGTATTACAGATGAAGATGTAAAAGATATGCCTTTATTTAAAGATGTTGCAGGCAATATTGCTGCTTTCCTTAATAATTGCGACTTAGCTGGCTATAATTCAAATAAATTTGACATTCCTTTATTGGTTGAAGAATTTTTAAGAGCCGGCATCGATTTCGATATTAAAGGTAGACGTTTAGTTGATGTGCAAAATATTTTTCATAAAATGGAACCTCGTACTTTATTTGCCGCTTTTAAATTTTATTGTAATAAAACTCTCAAAAATGCTCATTCAGCCGAAGCCGATACTCTTGCTACTTATCATATTCTTAAAGCTCAGCTCGATAAATATCAAAATGTTCCTTATGAAGATAGAAAAGGTAATGAAACTTTCCCTGTAATTAATGATATTCAGGCTTTGCATAATTTTTCTTTTGTTAATAATAATGTTGACTTAGTGGGGCATATTGTGTTTGATGAAGATAATATCGAAGTATTCAATTTTGGTAAATATAAAGGTAAAAAAGTTGAAGATGTTTTTATTAAAGAACCATCTTATTACGATTGGATGATGAAAGCTGATTTCCCTCTTTATACTAAAAAAGTAATTACTCTTATTAAACTCAGAGGCTTTAATAACTCTTCTGTTAATATAAACTAATGAAAATAATTTGCATAGGTCGTAATTATCATTGCCACATAAAAGAAATGAACAGCGAAATACCTGCTGAACCTGTTTTCTTTTTTAAACCCGATACAGCTCTGCTGATTCGCAACAGACCTTTTTTTATTCCTGACTTTTCTGAAGAAATACATTATGAGGCTGAATTGATAATTAAAATATGTAAATCAGGTAAATCTATAGACAAAAATTATGCTGATAATTATTTTGACCAAATAGGACTCGGCATTGATTTTACTGCAAGAGATATTCAAAGAGACCTACAAGCTAAAGGTTTACCTTGGGAAAAATCTAAAGCTTTTGATTACTCAGCAGCTATTAGTTCTTTTATTGATAAAAAAATATTGCATCCTGAAAACGGAATAGCTTTCAACCTTTTTATTAATGGTTCTAAAGTTCAAGAAAGTAATAGTAATAATATGATTTTTAATTTCAACGAAATTATTGCTCATATTTCAAGATTTATAACATTGCGTGTTGGTGATATTATTTTTACCGGTACACCTGCAGGCGTTGGCAAAATTAGTATTGGTGATAAAATTGAAGGTTTTATTAATAACGAAAATATTTTAAAATTCAATATTAAATAATTTTTTGTAAAACTAAATTAAATAAATATAATTATGTTATTAGAAACAAACAAAGATAGAATAACCAGAATAGGTGTATTCTATGATGGAAATTATTTTTTACATGTAAGTAATTTCTATAATTATGTTCACGAAAGAAGAACTAGAATTAGCATTTCGGGCTTGCATAATTTTATAAGACACGAAATTGCCAGAGAACAAGAAAGTGATGTTAGATTATGCCAAATTGTTGATGCTCATTATTTTCGTGGTAGATTAAGTGCTGGCGAAGCATCAAAACGAGGCAGTTTGCTTTATTTTGAAAGAATTTTTGACGATATTCTTATGGCTCAGGGAATTACTACCCATTACTTGCCTGTTAAAAATATTGTTGGACGTAAACTTGAAAAAGATGTAGATATGGCTCTGGCTCTCGAAGCCTTTGAACTCGCTTTCTACAAACGCTTCGACGTCATTGTACTTATTGCTTCCGACAGCGATTACGTGCCTTTAATTAGAAAACTGAATACCCTTGGCACCCGACTTATGGTTCTTAGCTGGGATTTTGAATATTATGATGAAGAAGGCAGCCGTTTTACTACTCAAACTTCTCAGGATTTGTTCGACGAAGTAACCTATCCCTTAGCTATGCATCTTATTATTGATAGTAAAGAAAGAAAAGATGACCCTCTTGTTGAAGCTCTTTTCGTTCCAAGAACTAAAGAAAGATTGTTTAGTAAACACCCACAAAGTGAATCTGAAGATGTTTTGTTTATTGAAAATCAAATTGATTACAATTCTACTGAAGCTCCAGAACGTAAAGAAAGTACTATCCTTTCTCTTAAAGAAGGATTCGGCTTTATTAAGTTCCCGCCAAATAATGTATTCTTTCATTATACAAGTATAGTAGACTACGATTTTAATGACTTAGAAGTTGGTGATAAAGTCCGTTTTACTCTTAATTTGAAAGAATCGGGCGAAATGGTTGCAAGTAACGTTGTGGTAGTTGAATAAGATTTTTTTATAATATAAAAAAATCAAAATAATTTTTTTTTAACTATTTATTAATATTTTTGTCAAAATATTAATTATTGATATATGAATTTATTAAATGTAAATTTGAATGATATTACTATATCATTATTTTCGTTAATTCCTTTTGTATTGATGCTTGGGGCTATAGCTGTGCTACCTCTTACTGCAAATCATTTTTGGGAAAAGAATAAAAATAAATTAATTATCAGTTGTATACTCGCTGTACCTGTTATTATTTATTTATTATCGAATAACCTTACTGGTGCATTGCATCATACTATTGTGTTCGATTATGTGCCTTTTATTATTCTGCTTGGCTCTTTATTTGTAATTACAGGCGGTATTTTTGTTAGTGGCGATATTGAGGCTAAACCTTCCATAAATACTGTATTTATGGCTATTGGAGCTGTGCTGGCATCTTTTATGGGAACTACAGGCGCTGCTATGCTTCTTATAAGACCTATTATTTCTACTAATAAACAACGAAAATTTAAAGTACATACTATTTTATTTTTTATTGCTATTGTAGCAAATTGCGGCGGTTTAATGACACCACTTGGCGACCCTCCTCTATTTATGCTCTATTTAAGAGGTGCACCATTTGAATGGTTTTTTAAATTAGCCCCTGAATGGCTATTTACTAATGGTTTATTACTTATTATGTATTATATAATTGATTCATTTTATTATAAAAGAGAACCTTTAGAAAATATAAAATTCGACAAATTGCAAAAAGCTCCTATCAGAATTACTGGAAATCTTAATTTTTTATGGCTCATTGGTGTAATCCTTTCTGTTGCATTTTTGAATAAACAATATTTACGTTTTATAGACTCAGAAGGTAGCGGTATGTACTATGGTTTTATACGCGAATTTGTTATTATTTTGATGGTAATACTGTCTTTATCGCTTACTAAAAAATCTGTTAGATCTTCTAATAAATTTACTTGGCACCCTATTATTGAAGTTGCTTATTTATTCTTAGGCATTTTTATTACTATGATACCATGTATTTTATATTTGGAGACTAATGCAGCAAAATTGGGGATAAACAATTCAACTCAATTTTATTTCTATACTGGTACATTAAGTAGTATTCTTGATAATACTCCAACTGCTGTTACATTTCATTCTCTTGCACTTGGGCTGAGTTCTCAGTTTGAAACTTTGTTTCAGGGTATACCTTTAGTTGCAGGTATTCCTGAATCATTGCTTAAAGTAATTTCCGTTGGCGCTGTCTTTTTTGGAAGTTTAACCTATATTGGAAATGGTCCTAACTTTATGGTTAAAGCTATTGCTGAAGAAAACAAAATTAAAATGCCCGACTTTTTTAGTTATATAATTAAATTCAGCATAATATTCCTATTACCTATTTTTGTGCTGACTTATCTCCTTTTTCTAATGTAAACTTTTTTTTATGCGTCAATTAAATGTTCACCCCTGGCATAATGTATCGCCAGGAGATAAATTGCCTGATATAGTTAATGGAATTATTGAAATTCCAAAAAATACAAGAGCTAAATACGAACTTGACAAAGAAAGTGGTTTGTTAAGGCTCGACAGGGTTCTATATTCTTCTGTATATTATCCTGCAAATTACGGTTTTATACCTAAAAGCTATTGCGACGATAAAGACCCGCTCGATATTCTGATTCTTTCTCAAATTGAATTTATTCCCTTGTGCATTGTGCCGGCCAAAGTAGTTGGAGTTATGAGAATGCTCGATAATGGAGAGGCTGACGATAAAATAATTGCTGTTGCCGCTGGCGACCCCAGCATCAGTCACATCAATGATATAAAGGAATTACCAGACCACTTGATTTCTGAAATGAAAAACTTTTTTGAAGATTATAAAAAATTGGAAAAGAAAACTGTTGTTGTTGAAGAATTCCTTGATAAAAATACTGCTATTGAAATTATAATGGATAGCTTTAAACTTTACCAACAGTATTGTTGTGAATAATGATAAAATCGGACATTATTGACAAACTCTAATTACTAATGGCTGTTGCTATTAATTTTATATCGAAATTATATTGTTGTTTGCCTATTAAACATCTCGTTTCATCTTCGTAATTTAAAATTGATAATAAAAGCACATATCAACATTTTATGGTTATTATATCTGATAATTGTGTAGTATATTGGGGTGATAATTTTTCTTGTTTCATTTTCCACACTCGCTTTAAATCCTGAGATGCTAATTTAATTTTTTGCTGTCCGTAGTTTGAATTTAATTTGTCAATAGCCTGCATTAAAGGAATATGTTTTTCATTTCTGTTTTCAAAAATTTTTTTCTGCAAATTATCTTCTAACGAAAAGTCTAAAACAATAACACCTGCTTTTTTATAATATATTCCTTTTTTATATATTTTTTCAAGTGCCATACAAGCAAATTCTGCAAGTTCAATGTTTGAGTTAGTGGGAAATGGAAGTTTCATTACAATATTTTTACTGTATTGGGGCAAATCTTTGCGAAATCTATTGCTATGTATAAATACCATTATAGTATTGCAACAAGAGTGTTGTTTGCGAAGTTTTTCAGCACACGCAACAGCGAAGGTTGTTACTCTTTCTTTTAAATCTTCAAGTTCGGTATAATTTCTTTCAAAAGATCGTGTAGTTGCGATATTTTTTTTAATTTGCATGCTTTCGAGGTCAAGTGTAGGTATGCCTTTTAAATCTTGTTGTAGCCTAAACCCTGTAATAGTCATATTTTTTTTAACCCATGTACTGTTGAACTCGGAAAAGTCAAATGCTGTATTAATATTTAAAGTTTTTAATCTTTTAGCATGTTGTCTGCCAATACCCCATACGTCTTCAATTTTTAGCCATTTCAACGCTTTAACTCTTTGTTCGTCGCTGTTTATTACATAAACTCCTTTAGTTTTTTGAGGAAATTTTTTAGCAATTCTGTTTGCTACTTTTGCTAAGGCTTTGGTTGGAGCAATACCAACGCTTATTGGTACTCCTGTCCATTTGTGAACCTTTGTGTGCATTTCTTCGCCATAAGCCTGTAAATCATAATTCTCGAAACCGCTTAGTTTTAAAAATATTTCATCAATGCTATAAATCTCTGAATTGGGACTGTAATCTTCAAGAATTGTCATTACTCGGCGGCTCATATCGCCATAAAGTGCAAAATTAGCTGAGAAAACATTTATGTTGTATTCTTTAATTTTATCTGCAATTTCATGTGCTGGAGCACCCATCGGAATACCAAGTTCTTTGGCTTCGTTGCTTCGGGCTATTATACAACCATCATTATTCGATAAAACAACTACGGGCTTGCCTATCAGCTCTGGTCTGAAAACTCTTTCGCATGACGCATAAAAATTGTTGCAGTCAATTAAGGCAAACATTAATTAATTATTATATTATTTGAAATTCAAATTTACTATTTTTAAATGTATTATTGAAATTAATAACTCTGTAATTAATTTTTTTTTGTAAATTTGTTGTATATTGAAAATATAATTAATTGTAAATTTTTGTTATAATTTATGAGAAAAAGAATATTTCTATCTTTTTATTTAGTTTTAATACTTGGTTTAACGATTATATTTGGCAGTTGGTGTGTTATTAATTTGAATAATAAAATTAATAACACACCCGATTTAATTTATATTCAAGGAGGTGCATTTAAAATAGGTAGTGCTAATGGTGAAGTTAATGAAAAGCCTGTTCATACTGTAATTTTGAGCGATTTTTATATTGGTAAATATGAAGTAACAAATATTCAGTTTTGCGAGTTTTTAAACGAAAAGGGTAATCAAAAAGAAAATGGTGCTGAATGGATTAATCTTGACGGTAGTTGGGATGATCCTTCTCAAAAATGTAATATTTATTATGAAGATGGTAAATACAAAGTAGAACAAAACTTTGAAAATTTCCCTGTTTCTTTTGTGAGTTGGTATGGTGCAAATGCCTATTGTAAATGGTTGTCTGAAAAAACCAGCAGGAAATATCGGCTGCCTACAGAAGCTGAATGGGAATTTGTTGCCAGAAACAGAGGAGAAAATATTAATTTTGTTTGGGGTAATGATCCTCCTTTAGGAAAATTACCTGGTAATTTTGCTGATGAAACTCTTAAAAAAATTTATCCCGAAATGAAAATTGCCAAAAGCTATAACGACTCTTATGCTTTTTTAGCTCCAGTTGGTATATTTGAACCTAACGCATTAGGTATTTATGATTTAACAGGCAATGTTTGGGAGTGGTGCAACGATTGGTTCGACCATAAATATACTGATGACGATGATGTTAAAAATCCATTAGGACCTGAAACAGGCAATCTTAAAGTTACTCGTGGTGGTAGTTGGCTCGATGGTCCCGGTAATCTTACTACTACGCGAAGGGTTGGAATAGAACCCAATGCCCGTAGCCTTAATTTAGGATTTAGAATTGCTATGGAAATTTAATACTGTTTCGTCAATATTATTTATAATTTAAACGAATATTTTTAATTATATGCAACAAGCATATTCCTACATTTACACATCAAAAATAATTAGTGTCTATTTATAAAATTATGAGTTTAATTTTGAATATTCGACTGCAATGTTGCTATAACTTGTAAATAAATAAATACATAATCGTATGAATATATTAATAATTAATGGACCAAATCTTAATCTTATAGGTAAAAGAGAACCTGAAATTTATGGTAATGCTTCTTTTGATGAATTTCTAAGTACTATTAAAAATCAATATCCTTCAGTTAAAATTGATTATTTCCAATCAAATATTGAAGGCGAATTAATTGATGTTATTCAAAAAGCTGATAAAAATTACGATGGAATTATTTTGAATCCTGGTGCTTATGCCTATACATCGGTTGCTATTGCTGATGCTGTTAAAGCTGTGTCTGTTCCTGTTATTGAAGTACATATAAGCAATATTTATGCTCGCGAAGAATTTAGAAAATATTCTGTAATTGCTAATGCTTGTAAAGGTATGATTACAGGCTTAGGGCTTAATGTTTATAATCTTGCACTAACATATTTTATTGATGTTAATAAATAAATATTTAATATTTTCTTGATGAACATATTATATCATCTTAGAGGTTTCAAAAGTTATATGCAATTAGAACGCTCTTTGTCAAATAATTCAGTTGAAGCTTATGTAAGGGATGTTGAAAAATTTATTTCTTTTTTAGATTTTAAAGAGCTTTCGCAAGAACCTTCTGATATTAACCTGAATATTTTGAGAGATTTTTTAATATGGATTAGTGAGTTTGGAATTAATTCTGTTAGTCAAGCACGAATTGTTAGCGGTTTGAGAGGATTTTTTAAATATTTGCTTATCGAAAATGTTATTAAAGTTAATCCTGCTGAATTATTAGAATTACCAAAAGTAGGACGAAAATTACCTTCGGTTCTTTCAGTCGATGAAATTGATAGCTTAATTGCATCTATTGATTTAAGCACTCCTGAAGGTGAAAGAAATAAAGTTTTGCTCGAAATTATGTATGCTTGTGGATTGAGGGTTTCTGAACTTATTTCTTTAAAAATTTCTGATTTGTTTTTTAATGATGGTTTTATCAAAGTAACAGGTAAAGGTGATAAGGAAAGAATAGTACCAGTAGGAAGCGTTACTTTGAAAATGCTTACTGTTTATCTTCAAAAAATAAGAGTTCATCTGCCAATTGTTAAAGGCAACGAAAACTATGTTTTCCTAAACCGTCGTGGCAAAAAACTTAGTAGGCAAATGGTTTTTATTGTTTTAAAAAACTTGGCTTTAAAGGCTGGTATTACCAAAAAAATCAGCCCTCATACTTTTAGGCACTCTTTTGCTACTCATCTTGTAGAAGGAGGTGCCGATTTGAGAGCCGTACAGGAAATGCTTGGGCACGAATCTATCACAACTACCGAAATTTATACTCATCTTAACAGAGAATTTTTAAGAGATACTATTATACAATTCCATCCAAGAGCTAAATTATGATGCTTGAGCTGAAGAAAGACATTCCTTATACAATTCTATCATATCTTCAACATTTTTATTCCAATCGTATTTTTCAATAGTAAAATTTCTTGCATTTTTGCCAAATGAAATACGAAGTTGCTCATTTTCAATAAGTTTTGATAAGGCAAGACTAAATTGTTTTTCATCAGCTTTTGGAACTATAAATCCTGTAATATTATCAACAACTACTTCGGGCAAGCCTCCTGCATTAGTAGCTACTACAGGGACTTCACAAGCCGATGCTTCGAGAACTGCAACACCAAAACTTTCAAATAATGAAGGAACAGCATAAATATCGAAACTGCTAAAGCAGTCAACTATTTTATTGTAATCTACTTTGCCTGTGAAAATAACATCGTTTGCAATATTCAAATTTTTTGCAAAATTTTTAAGATTTTCACTTTCTGCCCCGTCGCCAATTATGACAAGTTTAACAGGTTTATTAAATTGTTTATCCTTTAATAATAAAAATGCTTTTAAAAGATAATCAATTCCTGAATTTATTTCAAGATTTTTCACAGTCCCAATTACAATATAATCTTTGCTAAAAAATAATCTTTTACCAGAATTCTTGAAAATGGATGTATCAACTCCAAATGGAGTAACATCAATTTTTTTATCAGTATATAAATTAGCCTCACGAGCCATATCGTTACTTGTAGAAAAAATACGCGTAGCTTTGCTTAGTGTGTAAGTAATAATTTTTTTTGTAATAAAAGAAGAATGCGGAAAACTATATATGTCGCTCCCCCAAACTGAAACAATTAAGGGTTTATATTTAGTTAAAGCGCATATATATCCATAACTTGACGCATAATGTGCATGGAGTATATCTGGTTTTTCAATTTTTAATATTTTTTTTAGTTTTCTTACAGTAAATACAAACGTTAATTTTCTAAGTTTGCTTTCAGACTTATGAAGTTTTTCGGAACTTTTTGCTGAATATATTTTAAGATTGTTTATGTCTTTATATTTTTCTTTGTCAAAATCAGTTAGTCCAAAAAGCACTAATTCTATGCCTCTCTCATTTAATGCATGAACCCATTTAATGGTATGAATACTTGCAAGGTTGGCAGCTATTAATATCTTCATTATTAAGCTAGTAATATAAATTTTGCTTTAGATGCATGTTTATTATTTGCATAAGTTTCCAAAATCGTCTAAATTCATTCTAATGCCTTTGCCTTTATGCAGATCTTTTTCACCTTGTTTAATCATTGCTACAAATTCAGCATTGTAAGGACTTTCCGTTTCCTCGACCTTAGAAATTGTATATTTTATCTTAAAAGCCTTGATAATAGCTTTTATAGCTTCAATTTGCGAAGAATCCTCAATATATGCAGTTATATTATATGCTTTCATAAAATTAATTTCAATATAGTTATTAAAATAAAATTTATAAATTTCAACAAGTAATTTATTTTAAAATGTATTAATAATTACAAAAATAATCAAAAAAATGTTAGTACAATATTTTTATGAGTTTTAATATTTTTTCAAAGCTTCAGCAAGAATTTCTGTTTGCTTCCTTCTTGAATAAAACTCTCGTTTTTCATTGTTAATGTTTGGCAAAGTAATTTTATCTAAATTATAATGTTCTTCAACGAGTTTTATAAGTAATTCATAAGCTTCTTCTGTTGTGTTACAACAAA
>CAZDEU010000064.1:0-13753 GCA_964504265.1 uncultured Bacteroidales bacterium | reverse complement strand
AAATAATCAATTTTAGTACATTTGCAAAAATCAAAAAAAAATGGATATTTATCAGACAATAGCAAAGCATCGTTCAATAAGAAAATACAAGAATGACACAATTGCCGAAAATATTTTAAATAAGATAATAAATGCTGGCGTAAGAGCTTCAAATACAGGTAATATGCAATTATACAGCATTATTATAACTAAAGATAAAGAATTAAAAAATTCACTTTGGGAGATACATTTCAAGCAGAATATGGTGTTAGAAGCACCCGTAGTAATTACTTTTTGTGCAGATATTAATCGGTTTAATAAATGGTGTAAATTAAGAGATGCAGAACCTAGTTACAATAATTTTTTATGGTTTTATAACGCAAGTATAGATGCAGTTTTAGCTTCACAAAATGTTTGTATTGCTGCAGAAGCCGAAGGGCTTGGTATATGCTATCTGGGAACTACTACATATCAGGCTCAGAAAATTATTGATTTATTAAAACTCCCTCAAGGAGTTGTCCCTGTTACAACAATTGTTGTTGGATACCCCGACGAAGAACCTAATTTAACCGACAGAATACCTGATTCTGGCGTTATACACAATGAAGTTTATAACGATTATTATGATAAAGATATAAACGAAATTTTTAAAGAAAAAGAGTCATTACCCGAAACACAAGAACTGCTTAAACAAAATCAATTACCAAACCTTGCTCAAATATTTACTAAAAAAAGATATGTTAAGAATGATAATATATTTTTTTCGGAAGAATACCTTAAAGTAATTAAAAAACAGGGGTTTATGATGTGAGGGTTAGATTATTGATTAATTGCCATGATGATATGGTTCGTTGTTTATAATTGTAAAAGCTCTGTAAAGCTGTTCTAAGAATATTACTCTTACAATTTGATGAGAGAACGTCATAGGCGATAAAGACAGCTTAGAATCAGCTCTGTCAATAATTGATTTCCCAAACCCATAAGCACCACCAATTACAAACAAAAGACGTTTATTACCTGACAACATACGTTTTTGCAAAACATCTGAAAAACCTTTGCTGTCTAAATTTTTACCATTTTCGTCAAGCAAAACAACATAATCGTCGTCTTTTATATATTTAAGTTGCTTTTCAGCTTCATTATCCTTTACAATATTTTGAGGCATATTTGCTTTTTGCTTAATTTGAGTTATAGTAACAATTTCAAAATTAATATAACGTAATATCCTTTGCACATATTCGCTACTACCCTTCTGAATCCACTCTTGGTTTGTTTTGCCTGTAAGAATTAAAATTATTTTCATTTTATGTTTTAACTTTCCTAAAACGTAAACAAAATTAACGTTTTTTTTCATTATGCAAGCATTTATAATTTAGATAAGATAAGCTTTACAGCATCATTTATTTATAAATATGTCTGTTCAATTTTAGCAGTATTATAACAAAATGCTTTGCTTACCTTTTTGCAACTTGCCGATAAAGAAGGTTTACAAAATAGCTATAATTAAAAATAAAGTAAAAGCCAAGTGTAACCTTCCTGTGTATGAATATTTTGCTGCTTTTCCAAAAATAAAGCAATAACACTAACTTATATGAATAAAATTATAACTTAAACCTTAATTCTCATTTTATAAAAGGTTCTCCAAACAAATACCAAAGCTACAGCTAGTAATATAGCACCAATTACACCGGTATAGTCGTAAGTATGGGCAGCTTGAGCGGCCAAACGCATTTGAACAGCAATTTCGACAGCAAGCAAACCGAATAAAGTAGAAAATTTAATAATAGGGTTAAGAGAAACAGAAGTAGTATCTTTAAAAGGGTCTCCAACAGTATCACCAATAACAGCGGCATCGTGTAAAGGAGTATTTTTTTCTTTCAAGTCAACTTCAACAACTTTTTTAGCATTATCCCATGCACCACCGGCATTAGCCATATAAATAGCTTGAAACAAACCAAACACTGCAATAGAAATAAGGTAAGAAACAAAGAAGTTAGGGTCAAAAAATGCGAAAGCAAGAGTAAATGACATAAGAGCAATAAAAATGCCCCACATACCTGTTTGAGCATATTGAGTACAAATTTTCACAACCGCAACAGAATCTTCGATATCAGCTTTTTTCTTATCAAGATTAATATTCTTTTTAATAAACTCAACTGCTCTGTAAGCACCAGTAGTAACAGCCTGAATAGAAGCGCCGCTAAACCAGAATACGACAGCACCACCACAAATAAAACCAAGCAGTACAGGAGCCTGCGTAAGTTCAATATTTAGCAAACCAACTTTATCAAGGAGCAAAATAATTGCAAAAATCATAGTTGTAGCACCAGTAACAGCAGTGCCAATAAGAACAGGTTTAGCAGTAGCTTTAAAGGTATTACCTGCTGAGTCGTTAGCTTCAAGATAGTGTTTACCTTGTTCAAAATCAGGCTCAAAGCCAAAATCTTTTTTTATTTCTTCTTTAATATCAGGAATACTTTCAATTTGTGATAATTCGAAAACAGATTGAGCATTGTCGGTAACAGGTCCATAGCTATCAACAGCTATAGTAACAGGACCCATACAAAGTAATCCGAAAGCCACTAATCCGAAAGCAAAAATACTAGGATATTGCATATATTCTTCTAAGCCTTGAGTGCTAACGAAAAAAGCTACAGACATAAGAGCTACCATTAGCATACCTTTCCAGAAAGCCGAGAAGTTACCAGCAACAATACCCGATAAAATAGTTAAAGAAGGACCACCTTCGCGCGAAGCAGTAACAATTTCTTGAACGTGTTTTGATTTTGAGCTAGTAAATATTTTAGTAAATTCAGGAATAAGCACAGCAGCAAGAGTGCCACAACTAATAATAGATGCGAGTTTCCACCACAAAGTCCCGTTTCCTAAATCGCCAACAAGGAAATAGCTCATTATAAAACTGATAGAAATACATATTATAGCAGCAATCCAGATTAAACGCATCAAAGGTTCTTCAAAATCAAATTCTTTAACATTCTTATATTTTCTTTTAGAAATAGCCTGATTAATAAAGTAAGAAACACCTGAGAAAATATCCATTAAGAAACGCATACCGAAAATCCAAACAATTAATTTAGCCTGAATGTGAATATCGGCTATTGCAAGAGTAATAAAAGAAATAAGAGCAACACCAGTTACACCGTAAGTTTCAAAAGCATCGGCAGTAGGACCTACACTGTCGCCAGCATTATCGCCTGTACAATCAGCAATAACTCCAGGGTTTCTGGGGTCATCTTCTTTAATTTTAAAAGCAATTTTCATTAAATCGGAACCAATGTCAGCTATTTTAGTAAAAATACCGCCAGCAATTCTCAAAGCAGAAGCACCTAAAGACTCTCCTATTGCAAACCCTAAGAAACAATAACCGACAATTTCGCGAGGCAAGAAAAGAAGAATAATAATCATCATAACAAGTTCAAGCGAAATCAGGAATAAGCCTATAGAGATACCCGAGCGTAAAGGTATATTAACAACATCCCAAGGTTTTCCGCGTAAAGAAGCGAAAGCAGTACGTGCGTTAGCATAAGTATTGATACGAATACCGTACCAAGCAACAGCATAAGAACCAGCCATACCAACAACTGAAAATAATAAAACCAGAACAGCTACAGAAACGCCTTCATGTTTTAATCCAATAAAATAATAAGTCATTGCTATTGCAATAATTATAAATAAATAGATTAAAAACTTACCTTGTTGTAACAAGTATGTTCTGCAAGTTTGAAAAATAGTTTCAGCCACATCAAGCATTGACTTATGCGATTGCATTTTTTTAATCTGCCCACGCAAATAAAGGCTTATACCAAGAGTTCCTAAAATAACCAAAGAACCATAAAGTAAAAGCTGATATGCGTTTAGATTAAAAAATAAAGGAAAGTTCCCTTCGTGCAAATCAGGAATAGCAAGGTCGGCTTCACTTGCAAAAGTAAGCACTGATAAAAAACAAAAGATTAAGAAAGTCAATAATTTTTTCATGTTGTTTTATTTTAATTAATAATTGATTTACTTTAGTTATGATGATTTATAGATTAATTTTATAATTTTAAATAAAAGTTATTATCATTTATTGCAATAATTAAAAAATGAATTTTTTTTATATTAAAAACAAAAACATTAATGTAAAACATATAAAGTTCATTTTCAATTACAATACATAAATAAATTAATACCATTAAATAAGAGCGGGAAACGGGATTCGAACCCGCGACCCTCAGCTTGGGAAGCTGATGCTCTACCAACTGAGCTACTCCCGCAACAATTCATTCAATAATATTCAATAAAATCAGTTGCAAATATAAATTAATTTTATTAAAACTACTATTTCAACATATTTTTTATAAATGAATAAAGTTTTTTACAAATATTTTGTAAAATAATAATAAATTCAAATAAAAGCTAAAAATCAAATTAGCAAAATCTGTATATTTTATTATTTTTGCATATAAACTAAAAAAGATGGATAAATTTTTCAAAGATGATTTATCTGAAAAAAAGTTAGAAGAGCTATTTAACAGCGAAGAAAAATGTCTTGAATTTCTTGCATCTATTAAATGGTCTAAAGGGTTTAAATGTCGCAAATGTGGAAATGATAATTATTGTCAGGGGAAAAAACCATATTCTCGAAGATGTACACGTTGTAAAACTGAAGAATCGGCAACAAGAGGCACAATTTTTCATAACTGCAAATTCCCTTTAAACAAAGCCTTTTATATAGCATATCATGTTTGCAAAAAAGATGATAATATTTCTACTTACGAATATGCCAGACGTTTATCGCTAAGGCAAATGACATGTTGGAAATTTAAACACAAAATAAAGGAAGAATTTGATAAGTTAAAGATTTAAGTCTTTTCTGCTTTTACACTGTTTGCTTTTTATATATTTGCATTTTCTTATAAATAAAGATGATATTAATACAAAATATTCATAAATCGTACGGAAGTCTCAAAGTGCTTAAAGGTATTACTATGAACATACCTGCAGCATCGGTAGTATCAATTACAGGACCTTCGGGTGCAGGCAAAAGTACTTTGTTGCATCTTATTGGAACAATTGACAAATCTGATTCAGGAGTAATAAAAATTAAAGATATTGAAGTCAATAAACTCAATGAAAAAAAATTGTCGGTTTTTAGGAACAAACATATAGGGTTTGTATTTCAATTTCATCATTTGTTGCCCGAATTTACAGCAATTGAAAATGTTAGTATACCTGCATATATTGCAGGTATTAACAAAAAAACAGCTAATATAAAAGCAATAGAAATGCTTGAGTTTCTTGGATTAAAAGACAGACTCCATCATAAACCGTCTGAATTGTCGGGCGGGGAGCAACAGAGAGTTGCAGTTGCACGTGCATTAATAAATAGACCTTCGGTAGTTCTTGCCGATGAACCATCAGGTAATCTTGACAGCGAAAATGCCAAAGAATTACACAAATTATTTTTCACTTTAAGAGATACATTTAAACAAACCTTTGTAATAGTAACACATAACGAAGAACTTGCAACAATGGCAGATATTCGTTTTCATATTAAAGATGGTGTAATAGTATAATTGCAGCTTATGATAATTGTAGTATAAATGGATATATCAATTGTAATAGTAAATTATAACGTAAAGTATTTTCTGGATCAATGTCTTGCCTCAGTTAATAAAGCTATTAAAGGTATTGAAGCAGAAGTATTTGTAGTTGATAATAATTCGGTTGATGGCTCATGTAAAATGATAGAGTCGAAATATCCAAATGTTCAATTAATTGCAAATAAAGAAAATGTTGGTTTTTCAAAAGCCAATAATCAGGCAATAAAAAAAGCAAAAGGCAAATATATATTGTTACTAAATCCCGACACAATAGTAGAAACCGATACGTTAAGCAAGGCATTAGCTTTTATGAACGAACACGATGATGCTGGTGCGTTAGGAGTTCAAATGGTTGATGGCAAAGGCAAATATTTGCCCGAATCAAAAAGAGGATTACCTACTCCTGCAGTAGCATTTTACAAAATTTCTGGTCTTGCAGCTTTATTTCCACGTTCAAAAACTTTTGGAAGGTATCATTTAGGTTTTCTTGATAAGGATAAAACCCATAAAGTAGATGTTTTATCAGGTGCTTTTATGCTGATACGCAAAACTACCTTAGACAAAATAGGGTTATTAGATGAAGATTTTTTTATGTATGGCGAAGATATTGATTTATCGTATAGGATAACTAATTCATCATACAATAATTATTATTATCCTGAAGCAAGAATAATACATTATAAAGGCGAAAGCACAAAAAAGCATTCAGTAAACTATGTATTTGTATTTTACAATGCGATGATAATTTTCGCGAAAAAACATTTTTCAAAAAAGAACGCTAAACTGTTTTCATTTTTAATAAATGCAGCTATTTATTTTCGTGCATTATTGGCTCTGTTAAATAGATTTACCAAAAATATTGTATTACCATTAACAGATGCAATTATGTTATATGGAGGTATTTATTTAATAACTGAATGGTGGGGAAATCATGTAATACACAGTATATATCCGTCAGAGTACTATATATATGCTGTTCCTGCATATATATTGGTTTGGCTGGCGAGTGTATATATCAGCAGCGGTTACGATAAACCTCTTAAACTTATTAAGATAGTACAAGGTATTGTTGTTGGTACAATGTCAATACTTGTTATTTACGCATTATTGCCTGAGCATATACGATTTTCGAGAGCATTAATCATACTTGGAGCTGCATGGGGCTTAACTACTATGCTGGGCTTGAGATTACTTCTACATATTTTACCATTTACAAATTTTAAGATAGGTACAAGCAGCAACAGAAGGTTTGTAATTGTTGGCGACAAAGTTGAAGCTGCACGCATTGCAGGTATGCTTGGACAATTTTCATCAACTCCATCATTTATTGGTATTGTTTCTCCTAATGACGATGAATTTAAAAATAATTACGATAATAATGGGTTTATTGGCAATGTAAATCAACTGAATGATATTATAAATATTTATAAAATTGATGAAATAATATTTTGCGCCAAAAATTTGCAGGCAGATATTATTATTGATAAGATGTCGGAGTTACAAAATTTTGAGGTAGAATTTCATATAGCCCCCCCCGAAAGTCTTTTTCTGATAGGTTCAAAATCAATAAAAACAGCAGGCGACCCATATATATTTAACATTAATTCTATAAGCAAATCGAGCAACAAAAGAAATAAAAGATTATTCGATTTATTTGTTTCATTAATAATATTGCCTGTATCGCCATTAATATCTGTTTTTATGAATAAACCATGGAAATTTTTTTCAAATTTGTTTTCAGTAATAGCAGGCAAAAAATCATGGGTAGGTTATGCCATTCATAAAGATTTTGATTTACATAAATTGCCTGTAATAAAAAAAGGAGTTTTAGACGTAGCTATAACATTTAAAGGGAAAAATATTGCACCAATAGTATCTGACCGTCTTAATATGTTGTATGCACGTGATTATCAAATATTAACGGATATAAATATTTTTATTAATGGTTTTAAATATTTAGGAAACTAACATAAAAAAAAATTATTTTTCGCCAAGTATTTTATTGTATTTAGCAGAGTTCGACGGGTCAATTTCTCTTAAAATTGGAATAACCTTATTTTTATCAATAGGCGAAGCATCAGAATAAATATTAACGAGTTCGTCAGTTTTTGTAGTCATAAAAATGTTCATAAAATAAAGCCCTGGTTTTTCTCTGTTCACTTTTCTCAAAGCTTCAAGCCCAGCAGTAACAGAGTTTCTTCCAATTTCTTTTTTATCGTACATCATATCAAGTCCAAGCCTATGATATTTATACAAGCATTCGCGCATACCAGCATAAGATTTATTAATAAGGTTTTCGATAAGCCAATATCTATTTTTTCTGTTTTCGTATGCTTTCCAACCTTTTTCCTGTGTATTTTGAGCAGCATTAACAACGCTTTGGGCTTTATCAAAAAAAGGAGTACCACCATAAAGCTGATACGAATCAAAATCAAGACCTATGATAATGTAAGCATAAAATGCAAGTACAGAAGTTAAATTTGATGTATATGAATTTTCAACAAAATCTAATGCCTGAAATTCTAAATAGTTAAATACAAAATCTCTGTCAATATGATTTATAAGAGGCGAATTGTACGAAGTATTAAAAATTGGTCGTCTTGATTGCACCTGAATTGACCCTGTAAACTGGTCAGTACCAATTTGATCACTTATTGTAATAAAAATACTACATTCTATACGTTCTTGTTGTTTATACGAATAATTTGTCCATTTACGGCTATTCATAAACTCGTATATAGAAGTTTGCATATTTTCGTAGACCTTGCGTTCAGTACCCTGAACCTGAGGTGCATATACCTGTACTGTACAATTTAATTCCTGAGCTTTTGTTATAAAAGGAAATAAAATTATAATTATTAATAACAAAAATCTAATCATCTGAATTATTTAAAATTATGAACATTATTTTTTAGAATACAACAAATATAAACAATAAACTTTTTAACATTTAAAATATTGTAATTATTATTAAACAGATAAAAAATAATTTGAAGTGCTATACTTGAACAAAAATGATTAATAAATTGATTTTCAAAGGCATTATATGAAACTCCTATATCATTAAACATCATTTATTAATAGAATAAATTATTTCATCAACTATATCAATAGCAACTTCTTTTTTAGATTTTAAAGGAAGCTCTTTTATGCTTTTATCCTTATTAATAATAACAACCTGATTAGTTAAAGTAGCAAAGCCGGTATCTTTTCCGGGTTTATTTAGCACAATCATATCAAGATTTTTATTTTTAAGTTTAGAAAGAGCATTTTCAATAAAATTATCGGTTTCTAAAGCAAAACCAACGACAAATTGAGAAGTTTTTTTGACAGAAGCCAGAGTTGACAGTATGTCAGGATTTTTGACAAGATTTAAAGTTAAATTGCTATCTGATTTTTTAATCTTGTGTGGCACAACTGAATCGGGTTTATAATCAGCAACAGCAGCCGACATAACCCAAATATCAGAATCAACAAACATTTTAGAACATTCTTCAAGCATTTGTTGAGCAGTCATTACATCAATTCTTTTAATAAGAGGATTTACATCATATTTAACGGGACCACAAACAAGAGTAACATCAGCACCAGCATTATATAATGCGTTTGCTATTTCAATACCCATAAGCCCTGAAGAATGATTTCCAATAAACCTAACCGCATCAATAGGTTCATAAGTTGGGCCTGCAGTAACAAGAGCTTTTTTACCTGCTAACGGACTTTTTTTTTTAGTTCTTCAACTATAACATTAAATATTTTGTCGGGTTCTTCCATTCGTCCAGCACCATAAAGCCCACTTGCAAGTTCACCTTCGCGTGGCGGAATAATTTTATTTCCGTAACTCAATAAAGTTTTGATATTATGTTGAGTAGAAGGATGCTTAAACATATCAAGGTCCATTGCAGGAGCAAAATAAACAGGACATTTTGCAGCAAGATAAGTAGCAACTAACAAATTATCAGCCAAGCCATTAGCCATTTTACCTAAAGTATTAGCTGAAACAGGAGCTACTAAAAAAACATCAGCCCAATTAGCAAGGTCAACATGACTATTCCAGCTTCCATCAACAGCAGAAAAACCCTCCGAAAGAGCTGGCTTACCCGACAAAGCAGAAACAGTTAAAGGAGTAATAAAATCTTTAGCAGCAGGCGTTAAAATTACCTGTACTTCAGCGCCTTCCTTAACAAATAAACGGATTAAAGCAGGTATTTTAAAAGCTGCTATGCTTGCAGTTACACCAACAATTATCTTCTTTCCTTTAAGCATCTCAATATCAAAATGTTATTCTTGGTTATTTAAAGGGTTACGAAAATAAATTTCATCGTTTAAAAATTCATGAACAGCAACTAATGTTGGTTTAGGTAGATGCTCATAAAATTTAGCTATTTCAATTTGTTCTTTGTTTTCAAAAACTTCTTCAAGATTATCGTTAGCAGATATAAACTCGGAAATTTTATTATTCAGTTCTTCTTTCACTTCGAGACTAATCTGGTTAGCACGTTTTGAAAGAATAGACACCGATTCGTAAATATTACCTGTTTTAGATTCGAGAACTTCTACATTTCTTGTAACAGCTACGTTATCAATTTTTGGTTTTTTATTGTCCATATTAAATTACTATTAAGAATTTTGGGGTTTAAATTTTAGAATTTCTTTTGAAGCAGATTTTGATATTTGCTCAATTTCTTTATTGTATTTATTACTTTCTGGGAAAAGTTGAATAAAATTAGCAGCAGCATCTATAGTAGCTTTATAGCGTTCGTACTTTTTCTGTACAACGCTTTTACCAGCGTAATCGTAATAAGTTTTAACAATAAGATAAAGTGCTTCTTCTTTATATTGAGTATCAGGATATTCTTTGATAAGATTGTTAAAAGCAATAACAGCCGATTTATATTCTTCAGTTTTCAAATAAAGTTTAGCCGTTTCAAAATCTTTTCGTTGCAATTTTAACCGTAATTCATCTATATTAGCATTAGCTTCGGCGACATTTTTACTCGTTGGATATAAATTCACAAACTGCTGAAAGTCTTTAATAGCAGCTTTTGACATTGACTGGTCGAGGTTATAATTAGGTGATTCAAGAAATTTGCAATTAGCTGCCAAAAAAGCACATTCTTCAGCATGCTTACTATTAGGAAAAGTATTTACAAATTCGGAAAATAAATAACTGGCAGCATAAAAATCGTTGAGACCATAATAACAATAAGCATAATAAAAAGCAATTTCTTCGGCTTTCAACTTACCTCTGTTAAAAATCCTAAGCTCATCAAAAAGACGTAAAGCACGGTCATAATCTTTTTCATTGTAATACTTTAGTGCCATTTCTTCTTTAAGTGCCATGTCTTCACTTTTAAGTATTTTTTGATACTTACTGCACGAAGCTAAAGCTAATAAAGAAAATAATACTGCAATTATTTTGAAATGTTTGAATTTCATGCTGCAAAGTTAATATTTTTGAATTAAATACAAACGAAGTATATAATTACATATTTTATTTTTATTAAAATTATGATATTATTATTTATTGATTAATTTTGTAATAATGATTTTGCAATATTAATTTTTTTAAAAAAAATACATTATTATTTTGAAATTGAGTTAATTAATAAGAAATTCAAAAAAGTTTAATAACACTTTATATGCAATAATTGCCATATAACAACAAACAAATAAAATTTTAAAATTATGGATATAAAAATTGAATTTGCAGATAATAAAAAAGTAAATGCAATAATAAATAATTTTGTTATTGAAACCGACCAACCTGAAGCATTTGGAGGCAATAATAGCGCTCCTGCTCCTTTTGATTTATTTCTGGCTTCAATAGCTACCTGTGCTGGAATTTATGTTAAAATGTTTTGCGATAACCGTAATTTGCCTACCGACAAAATTGAAATAACGCAAACTGTTGATTATAATAAAGAAACAACATTACCTGATAAAATTAGTATTAATATTAAATTACCTGCTGACTTCCCCGAAAAATATAAAGATGCTGTTGTTAAAGTAGCTGGAAAATGTAAAGTAAAACAAACAATAGCTAGCAACCCTGATTTTGAAATCAATTTAAACTAATTGCTAAAGTTTAATTGCTTTAAAATTAACACGTATTAACTGCCATCAGAATAATATGAGTCTTCAAATTCAAAGAAGGTTCTCAACCTGTTTATTATAGTTTCTTTGAATTTTATCATAAAATTTTGCATTTCTGTATTATTTTTTTTTACTTTAGTTTTACTTTCAAATTTGAGGGTTAGCTCTTTTTTATTCTGTGTGTTCTCAGATTTAAAAACATTTCTGCCACAATTTTCAGATTTTAAAGATTTTGGTGTATAAATTTCCATTTGCTTTAATTTGTTTTAAAATTATTATTTACTTTTATTTATTTTTTATAAAAAATTATTTTGTAAAAATATACTCATAATATTGATAAAACAAGCTTTTTAAACAGTATTTTTTATTTTAAAGCAACTTAAATTTGTTTATTTATTTTTAAGTATTTTTAAATTTGCTTAAAAAAGTATTATATTTGCTTTTTCAGAATTTAAGTTTTTAAGAATGTTTTCATTTAATGTAGAAATCTGGGAATTAGTATTATACAGCATAAAACGTATTTTACCTGCTGCTGTAAAAGCTATTGCTGTTTTCTATAGTGCCGACGAAAAAACTATAATTGCTAAAACTATTTCTAATGAGATAAATAATTCAGTTGTACAACTCGATATTTCTAAATGTTTTAATCAAATCAACGATTTAAGGACTTCAAAACAAGATATATGGTTAAAACATAACGAAATACCTTTTGATACCGATTTTGGTACTGAAAAATATTTTAACATTTTTACAGAAAATGAAAGAAATGTCTTATCCCTCTCCTTCCCTAACCCAGCCGATAAAAAAAACGACATACTATTTGTTTATTTACCCGAAAGTAGATTTTTATCAGGTATTTCTTCTTCTCTGAAAGTATTATCACAGGAAAATAAAAATATTATCGGGCAGTTGGTAAAAAATTCTGTTAATCATATAATTGACACTGCTGCCTCTGACAATAAATCTTATGAAGAGTTAATAGATTCGGTTGATCGTTTAAAAACTCTTTTGAAAAAAAAGGAAGCTGAAGCTGAAAAAAACTCTTCGTGGATAGAATACGCTCAATACATTTTAGATAATTACGAATTTGAAAACTTTAAAACTGATTTTGTCTTCTCAGACGATGCCATTAATCTTATTAATAATTACAATGGCAAAATATATAATTTTGCAGAATATATCAAAAAAGCAGCTAAAAGCGCATTAATACTTAACAATCCCAAAAAACACGGGAAGATAATTATTGAAACTTATAATTTCTCTATTATTGAAGACGACGAAACAGAAGCTCATCCTTTAAATAAACATTTTAAAAACTTAGAACCTCAATTACATAAAGCATATCTTTTGCTCGACCGATACGAAGAAGCCGCAGATAAAGCTATAAAAAACAGACCTTATGAAGAAAAACACAGACCACTTACTGGAACAGAAATCGGTAATTATGTTGATAATGGAATAACACCCGCAGCTATTTCAGATGCAATTAAAAAACAAAGATCAAAAATCAGTAAATTATTGTTAAAACAAGAACTCTTTGATAAATGGCCATTGTTGAGAAAACAATTTAAACCTATTATTAATACACTTACTCCTAAAGAAATTTTTAAAGAGAAAATTGCTTAAGATTATTATGTAATTATTTTACTAACAGATAATTAACAGCTTATCAACAGCTTATCAACAGCTTATCAACAACTTATCAACAAACATTACAGAGTTAATCAGTGTTCTATTAAAACATGATTGGAAGAACATACCTGACGGAATGTTTTTGGGGTTTACATACTATATAAGATTACTCTCAACAATTTATATACCCTCTGTGCAACTCTGTGAAACCTCTGTGTAGCTCCGTGTAATTCACTCAAAATAAAACTTGTCGTTCCTAACGGGAGCAATCGAAATATTCTAAAAAATCTGCGTTAATCTACGAAATAGGCGAGAAATATTCTCACGCAAGTTATACTGATGCTGTTGAATGGGTAAGAACTAGATTTAACCTTAAAAATAAATACCTTACATTGCGTTCTTTTATGATTGTAAATTTTGGGACTAAGCTTAAACAGCCAAGG
>CAZDEU010000063.1:0-13962 GCA_964504265.1 uncultured Bacteroidales bacterium | reverse complement strand
AAAGAAATGTTAGCAGAAAAAGAAAACTTAATAAGGAAACTACAGGAAGAACTTAATAAATTAAAAAAATAAATATGTCAATGTTAAATGTTGAAAGCTAAATGTTAAAGGTTAAATGCAAAAAACATCTATTTTATCTATAAAAATCGTACATCTAAAATCGTAAATCCACTTTATAAACTTTACGAACATTACAAACATTACAAACTTTAAACTGTGTTTCAGGTTTTTCAAATTTCAATAACCAAGTTATCGTAAGCTGGTTTAATAAAAGATGGAAGTTTAGATTCTACCTCAATATGCAATCCTAAAAAGTGGCTAATATGAGTAAGGTAAGCTGATTGCGGTTTTAAATCGTTTAAAATTTCAACAGATTCTGAAAGGCAATAATGGGAAACGTGTTTTGAATTCCTAAGAGCATTAAGCACAACAACTTTAGAACCTCTTATTTTATCTAATTCTGATGGTTCTATAAAATTTGCATCAGTAATATAAGAAAAATCTCCAATTCTGAAACCGAAAATCTCCATTTTACCATGCATTACTCTTATTGGAATTATTTCAATATCACAAATTTTAAATGGCTGCTCATCAATAATATTAACATTAAGCTGTGGAGCAGCAAAAAAACTGTTTTCTTTAAATATATAAGGGAATTCAGTTTTGATAGCATCAATAACTAAAGCCGAACCATAAATATCAATACTTTTATTAAGAATATAATTAAAAGCTCTAATATCGTCCAGTCCTGCAATATGATCGCGGTGTTGATGCGTAAAAATAACAGCGTCAATATCTTCTACTTTATTTTTTAGCATCTGAAAACGGAAATCAGGTCCGCAATCAATAATTATATTACGTTCGCATATATTAACAAGAACAGAAGTTCTGAAGCGTTTATCACGTGGGTCGTTTGATTTACATACAGGACAATTACATGCAATAACAGGTACACCAGTTGATGTGCCTGTGCCCAAAAATGTAACTTTTATTTTTTTACCCTGCATATAATATTTCTTAATAAATGAGTTCTTCTATTTTTTCTTTGCCTTTAGCTAATATTTCGTTGTAATTGTCGTCAATTTTACATTTCAAAGGTATAACCATTTTATGAAAATATATTGTAGCATCAATATCATTTAAATTATCATAGTTGTGAAATAAATTAAGCATAATAACTTTACTGTCTTCATCATTTTTAATTATAATAGCCATTGCTTTAATATTTTGAGAATTTATTGATAAATGAACAGCATAAACACCACAAGGAGGAACAAGTTTAGATTCATCTTCTATATAAATAATATATGCAGCAAAACCAAATATATTATTTTTTTCTGGAGCATTTTTCAGTTTACCCATTACAATATATTGATGGTCTAAATAAGCATTAGCACGCTGAATGTTACCTTCTAAAATAGCTTTTCTGATTTTTGTAGAGCTAACCGATTCATTTTGAATATCTTGTTCGGGAATTTCTTCAACAATAAAATTATGATAAGCGGCAAGTTGTTGAAGATAATCAAAATCACCTTCTCTGTTGTGTCCAAAGTGGTGATTAAATCCAACAATAATTTTAATTACATTTAATTTATCAACTAAAATTTTTCGAATAAAGTCAATAGAAGAAGTTTGGGCAAATTCAAGTGTAAACTTCACAATAATAAGGTTGTCGATACCAGTTTTTTTGAGGAGTTCAATTTTTTCGTTTTGAGAATTAATAAGCTGCAAATTTTTTCCAACAGTATCGGGGTATAAAACTTTTCGGGGGTGAGGATGAAAAGTAATTAAAGTTGATTCACCGTTAAGTTCCTTAGCCGAATTAATCAAATTTTTAATAATAACTTTATGCCCAACATGCACACCATCAAAAGAACCTGTTGTAACAACAGCTTTTTTAATTATAGCCGCATCGTCAAAATCTCTAAAAATTTTCATAAATTTACACTAATCTTACTTTTATTATCGTTTAACGAAATAAGCAACCTTTTCGAGCGAAGTAATCATATCGAACTCTTCGAGATATATGTTAGAAGAAACATTAATTGACCTTGGCGAAAAGTTTAAAATTCCTTTTATTCCTGCAAGCACTAACTTTTCGGAAACTTCAGGTGCAGCATCGGCTGGTACTGTAATAACACCTATTTCAATATTTTCTTTTTTAACAATTTCGTTAAGTTTATCTAAATGATAGCACATTATTCCTGAATATATTTTATCAATTTTTTCAGGATTAGTGTCAAAAGCGGCTACAATTTTGAGTTTAGGTCTTCGACCCGATATATAGCCAATTATTGAACGACCAAGATTGCCAAGCCCAACAACGGCAAGATTAATGCCTTGTTCAATATCTAAAATTATGCCTATTAAATCAATAAGTTCTTTAACATCATAACCTTTTCGTAATGTGCCTGAATGCCCTATAAGCATTAGGTCGCGTCTAACTTGAACTGATGTAATATGTAACATATTGGCAATTTCGTGTGAAAAAATATGAGTTTTGCCTTTTGCGCTTGTTATTAATAAAGATCTGCGGTATTTACTAAGTCGTTCAACAGTTTTTTCAGGTAAATTATTAATTTTCATAGTTTAATATATAGTAAAATTAGATTAAATAAAATTATTCAGGAAAAATAACGTTAAATGAAGAGCCTTGTCCAGGATTACTGCGTACTTCTACACTCCCATTATACATATCCACAATTTTTTTCACTATTGATAATCCAAGTCCGCTTCCTGTTATATGCCGGGTATTAGCATTTTTTACTCTAAAAAAATCGCGAAATAAATTTTTTATATCTTCATCATGTAAGCCAATACCAGTATCATCAACTCTTATAATAAAGTTATTATTTTCTTTTTTAACATAAACATCAACCCTGCCTTTTTCTTTATTGTATTTTACAGCATTTGAAAGCAGATTGTTGAGAATGATTTCAATTTCGCCGGGGTCAGCTTTCATAATTACAGGTAATTTTGAATTAAGATACACATCAACATCTCTTTGAATGGCATAAGGTCTAACAGTATCAATTGAGATTTCTGCAATTTTAACTAAATCTATTTCCTGAATATTCTGACTTGGTTTACCACTTTCAATTTTCGTAAAATCAAGTAAATCAAGTATTAAATATCTCATTCCTCTAACTCTTTCGAGCGACCTTTCGATAACTTGCTGATAATCATCAATGTTATTTCCTAATTGTTTATCTCTAATCATTTTCAGATAACCATCAATAGCATTAAGGGGTGCTTTTAACTCGTGCGAAAGAACTGATAAAAACTGGAATCGTATTTCTTTACCTGCTTTATTCAGTTTTTGAGTCATTTTTTTAAGAAAAACCTGCTTAGTAATATTTTCAATAGAAAAGCGTAACTCCTGAGGAGTAAAAGGTTTCGGGATAAAATCGTAAGCACCGTCGCGTGTAGCTTTAACTGCCATTTCGAGCGATGCAAAAGATGTAATCATTACAACCACAATATCGTACATTTTCTTTTTAATATATTCAAGCACTTCAACACCTTGAATTCCAGGCAATTTATTATCTAGCAGAACAATGTCAATTTCTTGATTATCAATGATTTTGATAGCGTCTTCTCCAGTTTCTGCTTCAAGAATTTCAAAGCTAAAATGTTCGTCCATAAATGGATAATCAACCTGAAAATTTTCGAGTATTCTTCTTGTGCCAGATCTTATACCTGGCTCATCATCAACAACTAATATTTTTAATATAGCCATACTAAATTTTTAATAATTTTTTTATTTCGCGTTGTAGTTGTTCAGTTCTTAAACCTTTATCAATGTATAAATCTGCCTTAATCCAGTTGTTTTTTTGCGAGATGTCGCTCTCGAAAGTAATTCCTGTTTCGGCAGTAACAGCAGTAGCAATAATTACAGGCACATCAGGGTATTTCATTTTGAATTTATATGCTAAAATAAAACCGCTGTCTTCAGTTTCCATCATTAAGTCTAAAATTGCAAGGTCAGGTTTCAGAGTTTCGATAATTTTTTCGGCTTCGGTTTGCCCTTCAGCAGTTATAACTTTAAAGCCAAAGCTCTCAATTTTTAGTCTTATCTGAAACAGATAATCAATATCGTCATCTACAATTAAAATAGTTTTTGGGTTGCTCATATTTATTTTATTTATAATAAAACATTATCGAAGTTTAGTGTTAATTAATCAAACATAAGAATTAACTGAAGGCTTATTTTTTGGAATAATAATTTTAAAACAGGTTCCTGTTTGACCTTTTTCGGGCTTGGCATTAGAATTTACTTCAATTCTGCCTTTATGCATTTTAACAATTCCGTAAATTATCGGCAATCCTAAGCCAGTGCCTTTACCAATACCTTTAGTAGTAAAGAATGGTGTAAAAATCTTGTCCAGATTTTCGTCAGTAATACCTTCGCCAGTATCCTGAATTTCTATAGTAATTTCTTCATTTTCTTCATTAAGATTTATTGACAATAATCCACCATTGGGCATAGCTTCCATAGCATTTTTATACATATTAATCATAACCTGCATCATCTGGTCAAAATCAAAATCAACTAAAGGGTTAATAATTTTTGAATTTACCGAAACCTTAGTATTTAGCGGAGTTATAATAGAATCGACACTTTGATTAATAAAATCAACAATATTATTTTTGGTGTAATTAACTTGATTTTTTCGGGCAAAATTAAGTAATCCGCTCACAATTTTCTTGCATCTGTCAGCCTGTTCAACAATTAACTCAAGGTCTTTTTTGAAATTGTTATTCTCTGAGATTTCTTCTTTCAGAATATTGCTGTACATAGTAATAACACCAAGAGGATTATTTAGTTCATGGGCAATACCTGCAGATAACTGTCCCATTGTAGCTAATTTTTCAGATTGTTTTAATGCCTGTTTAGCAGAAGCTAAATTTTCGTTAGAAACAGCTAATTCTTCGATACTTGCGTGTAATTTTTCGATAGTAGCAGGCAAGCACATTTCATTTTCTGCTAATCCTTCAATTATTGCAATTGCATGTTCAATACAGGTGTCATATCCGCAGGCTCCACAATTCAACTGTTCTAAAGGAGATTTTTTACCCATAGAAATAAGAACTTTCTCAATTTCAGCTTGCGAAGGTTTAGCAATTCTACGGTCTGAGGCTTCAAAAGATTGAGACATATCAATATTTTTAAATTCCTCTATTGATGCTTTCCATTCTTGTTTATTAAAAGTTTCCTTTTTTTTACGTGCATAATTGCCAATAATGTTATCGCGTACAAATTTTTTTCCAAAAGGCGACATTCCAGCTCCCATAGTACAGCCGTCGCAACATAACAATTCAAGATGATGAGATTTTAGCAGCCCATTACTAAACTCGCGTATTGCTTCTCTGAAATCTACTCTGCCTTCGGCAACAATAATTGGAGTTTCCAAAACATCCTGTGGTATCCCTGTTGTTTGCAAAAGCCCTCTGCTGACAGGGAAAATGGCTCCACGTCCACCATGAGGCGGGTCAAATTCCGACATTAAGGTTTCTTCTTCTCTTATTCGTTTTGATGCAAACATTTCGCGTAACTCCCTGAAGGTTAGTACGCAATCAATTTCGTCCGATTCAGATTTTTTGGCAATACAAGGACCAATAAATGTTATAGAAGTATTTTCGCCATATTTTTGTTTCATAATACGAGCCATTGTTACCATTGGTGATGCTATAGGGGCAAGTTTTGGCACAAGCTCAGGATAATAATGTTCAATATAGAAAACTATAGCAGGACAATCGCTCGAAATATAAGTAGATTCAGAATCTTTATTACCATATAATTTTTTATATTCAAGAGCTACTTTATCAGCACCAAACGACACATCACCAACTATATCAAAACCAAGTTGTCTAATCATTCCAATAAGAATACGGTGGTCTGAAATTTCAGTAAACTCAGCAGGGAAACTCGGTGCAATAATAGCAGCACTTTTTTTCGCTGAATTGATTAATGAAAATGCAGTATCAGTAGTCTTTACAAAAGTTTTGGCATCTCTACTGCATACTTTAACACAATTGCCGCAGCCAATACATCTTTCATTAATAACTTCAGCCTGACTTTTAATAATTTTAATAGCCTTAACAGGGCATTCACGCACACAAGTATAACAAACTCTGCATCTGTCCTTAACTGTATATACCAATTGTTTTATATCTGAATGCGGCATGATATTTAATTAATTTAAAACATTTCTTATTTTGTAAGTAGTAAATAACAAGTCTGAACTTAATTTATTTTTAGATGAATTAAAATAATTATCATACAAATCAATTAATAAAGAATTTTTATGTGCAGCATTAATAACATCTTTTTCATCTTTGTCGAATAGTGCTTTTGTTCTTGCCTTAATGTCTTCTTGTGATGCTTTTAAGGGTTGTCCGCCACCATTAATACAACCATCTTTGCACGACATTATCTCTACAAAATGATAATTTTTTTTACCAGATTTAAGCTCATTCATAAATTTTTCAACATTGCCATTACCATTGACAACTGCAAAATTAATTATTTCATTGCCTATTTTAACACTTGTTTCTTTAATTCCTTTAGTTCCTCTTAGTTTGGTAAACTTATATTCTTTTGGTTCTTTGCCTGTCATAATAAAAATTAAAGTTCGTAAAACCGCTTCAGCTAAACCACCGCTCACAGAATAAATTGAAGAAGCAGAGCTTTTCTTGTTGAAAGGCTCATCATATTGAGATGATTCGCATTTCAAAAAATCAACACCGCTTAATTTTATAAGTCGTGCTAATTCACGTACAGACAATACAGCATCAACAATTTCTGAGCTATGTTCTTCTCTTTCAGCTTCAAATTTTTTGGCAAGGCAAGGAACAATTGAAACCGAAAAAATATTATCGGGATTTAATTTGTAATTAGACGCATACCAGGTTTTTATTAAAGTACCCATTATTTGTTGAGGCGACTTAACAGGTGAAAGCATATCAATATCAACACCAGTTTGTTCGGCATATTTAATCCATGCAGGGCAAGAACTACTGAATAATGGTAATTTTTTTTCTTGTTTAATTCTTTCTGATAAATGCAAAGCAGTTTGATAAATATGTAAATCAATAGCAGGTGCTGTATCAAAAACTTCGTCAAAACCACATTTTTTTATTGCTGTAACCATTTGCCCACTATAGTCTTTACCTGCTTTAATTCCAAATTCTTCGGCAATACTTATAGCAACCGAAGGTGAACAATGAGCTATAAGTTTAGTTTCGGGTTTGTGAATATGTTTTAAAATATTTGGTATATGATTTTTACCTGTAAGCGCAGCAGTTGGGCAAACCATGACACACTGTCCGCAAAAAATACAATTTGAATTTCCAATAGATTTTGAAAAACTAGTGTATATTGATGAAGAGGTGCCTTTTTTTATAAAATCTAATGTATTAACTCCCTGAATTTCATCACAAACTCTTACACATCGTCCACACAAAATACATTTTGAAGGATCGAAAGATATTCCTGCACCTGTGTTATCAATTTTTTTTCGTTCCGAAAAATTATTAAATCTTCTTTCTTTAATATTTAGTTCAGCAGCATATTTTTGTAATTCACAATTTGTATTTCTGATACAATACAAGCAATCATCAGGATGATTAGCAAGTAACATCTCAATTATCACTTTACGAGCATTAATAACTCTAAGAGAGTGAGTATATATTTTCATCCATTCTTCAACAGGATGAGAACAAGCAGTAATAAGATTTTCTTTACCTTCAACTTCTACAACACACATACGACAGGCACCTGTAGGAGAAAGCTCTTTCATAAAACAAAGAGTAGGAATAATTATACCATTACGCTGAAGTGCAGAAAGTATAGTTTCGCCCCTTTGAGCTTTTATTTTTTTATTATTTACTTCTATTTCAAATATCATAATTATAATAATGTTATACAACAAATATTGCTGAGAACTTACAAATTTCGTAACATATCCCGCAACCTGTACATTTGTCAGGAATTATAAAATGAGGTTTTAAAGCCACACCAATAATAGCTTTTTCGGGGCATTTGCTAACACACGCATTACATCCTGTACAATTAAATGTATTAATACTAAAACATCTTATTTGTTTACATACATTAGCACTACATTTTCTGTCAAAAATATGCTCCTCATATTCTTTTCTAAACCATTTCATGCTGCTAATTAATGGATTTGGAGCATTTTTGCCTAAACCGCACAAAGCAGTATCTTGAATAACATCAGCAAGAGGTTCCAATTGCATAACACCTTTGAACCTTTCTAATGTCTCGTGGCTAGTGCTGTTAACAGGGCGACGAGTTATTAAATCAAGAATATCGGACATGATTTTAGTTCCTTCTCGACAAGGAATACATTTACCGCAACTTTCTTTTGCTACATAATTCAGAAAGTATTTTGTAATATCAACAATACAATTAGTATCATCAATAACAAGCAAACCACCCGAACCCAACGAAATACCAGCTTCACGCATTTTTTCATAATCAATTTCTATATCCAGTTTTTGTTCAGGTAAAAAATATCCAGAAGGTCCTCCAATTAACAAGGCTTTTAACATTCGGTCATCCTTAATTCCACCACCAATACCAAAAACAATCTCCTTTAAAGAGGTACCCATTTCTACTTCTATAACTCCACTATTTTTAATTTTTCCACTCAGTGAAAATAATTTTGTACCTTTGCTTTTTTCGGTTCCTATACTTTTAAACCACACAGGACCTTTGTCAACAATATTCCTAATATTAGCCAGGGTTTCAACGTTATTAACAACAGTTGGCAAGCCTGCAATGCCTTTAACGGCAGGATAAGGAGGTTTAGTAACAGGTGTACCTCTTTTACCTTCTAAACTTGCTATAAGAGCAGTTTCTTCACCGCATACATAAGCACCAGGACTTTGTTTAACAATAATATTTATATTAACTCCACTATCAAAAATATTATAACCAATTAATCCCATATTTTTGGCATCTTCTATTGCTTTGCTAATACGATTAAAGGCTGTTTCGTGCTGAACTCTCAGATAGATAAAAGCTTTGTTAGCGCCAACAGCATAAGCAGCAATTAAAATGCCTTCTAACAAACGATGAGGGTCACCTTCAAGAATATTTCTGCTTATAAAAGCACCAGGATCGCTTTCATCAGCATTACATACTATATATTTATTATTACCTGGCGTAAGCAGAGCTGTTTCCCATTTTAAACCAGTTGAGAAACCTCCGCCGCCCCTACCTCTGAGCCCACTTTCTTCGATTATTTCACAAACTTTTGAAACAGTATAATTACTGATCGACTTTATAAATGCTTTATAACCACCTCTTGCAATATATTCATTTATACTTAATGGATTAATGAGACCGCAATCTCTTAGCACATTTCTGCTTTGTCCTGCAAAAAATGGCAATTCTTCCATAAAGGGAATATCTTCCCAAGGCTGATGAATAGCTTTTCTTAATTGAAAAAGTGCATAATGGGTTAATACATCATTTGAAAAAACAGCATCTAAAATATAATCAACAACATCTGATTTAACTTTTTTGAAAAAAACCATTGATTTGCCAGGTATCTGAACGCCAATAACAGGCTCTTCTGAACACAAGCCAAAACAGCCTGTTTCAATAACTTCAGCTTTTATATCGCGAACATTTATATAATCTTTTATTGCATCCAATGTTTTATAAGCACCTGATATTATACCGCAGGAACCTGTAGCAATAGTAATAATAGTATAAGGAATTTTATCACGTTTCAAAAAAGCAATTTCTTCTGCAAATATTTTACTTATTTGTTTATCAGGATTTTGCAGTAATTCCTTGTAATCTGAATAGTCAATATTATTTTTATTGCGGATCATAAACTGTGTTTTTCTAAAAATTTTTCTAATGCAGGCTTCACCATTGCGGGAGTAGCGTTAGTATAATATTCATCTTCAATGGCAAAAATAGGGCCCTTATCACAAGCTCCCATACAAGGTAATGTTTGAAAATAAAAAAAACTTTCTTCTTCTTTATTACCGTTAATCAACGATAGTTGTAATTTTATCTCTTCAATCAAAACAGATGAATTATTGATATGACATGATGTACCCTGACAAATTTTTATAGCATATTTACCGCCAGGTTTAAACCTGAACTGATCATAAAATGTAGCAACACTATATATTTTCACTGTAGGCACTGATAAAAAAGAGCTAATTTTTTCAACAGCTTCAACTGAAATATACCCCGCAACGCTTTGAATCTCTTGAAGTATTAAAATAAGATTTTCACATTGCCCAGAAGGAAATTTTTTAAAAATACTATCAAATTTATCTTGAAACATATATTATATATTAGATATCAAACATTTTAACAGCGCTTTCAGTTTTTATTTTTCGGAAATGATTTTAACTTACTCCATCTTTAATTATCTAATTAAAAATGTATATATTTGATAATTAAAGATTTAATAAAAATATTATTTATTAACAAAAAAAATATTAGGAACAAAAATAAAAAAATACGAACAGAAAAACAAGTTTATTGTTAAAAAAATAACATTGTTAAAAAAATAACAGTTCATTAAATCTTAATATCAATTTATTTATTTCATCAAATTTGTTTAATTTAGTACCCTAAAATGAAAAAAAATTGTGTGTGGATAGCAAAATAGAAATAATAATTTGCCTTGGTAGTTCTTGCTTTTCAAGAGGTAATAAATCTTTAATAAATGTCATTAACAATTATTTGCAAGAAAATAATTTAAAAGATAAAGTAATTTTTAAAGGGGCTCGATGTTTTGGTAATTGCGAAAATGGACCAATGATAAAAATTAATGATAAATTATTTGAAGGACTAACTGCCGACAAACTTACAGAAATTCTTAAATCAAATATTAAGTAACAATATCATTTTCATCAACTTATAAAAATGGCAGCAGTTAAAGTAGATATAAATAAATGTAATTTCAACAATGCTTGTTTAAGAGTTTGCCCTACTTATGCGTTTGATATAAAAGCTGGGAAAGGCTATGTTCAGGTAAACAGTCCGCGCTGTATTAGCTGCGGACAATGTGTTGAAGCCTGTCCAAACAATGCAATTTATTATATTGATGGGCTTAGTCAAGTTAAAGAACTTTTAAAATCAGGGAAAAAAAATATTGCAATTTTAGATCCTTCTATACCTGCAGAATTTCCAGATATTACCGATTATCGAAAGCTAGCAGGAATGATTCGCAGGTTAGGATTTAACCATGTTATTGAAGCTGCTTTTGTAGTTGATTTACTTGCCAACAGATATTACCAACTATTAAACAATTTTCAAGGCAAATACTATATTTTTTCAAACTGCCCTGCTATTATAAATCTTGTTAATAAGTTTTATCCATCACTTACCGAAAATCTTGCGCCTTTTTTGCCTCCACCGGTTGCTGCAACTGTTTTTGCCAAGCAATTGTATGGTGAGGATGTTGCTGTAACCTGGATAGGCCCATGCATTGCTGCTAAGGATGAGACAAATCAGGCTTATCAGGCAAAATCACCTGATGCTGTTCTTACTTTTACGGAAATCAGACAATTATTTACAGAAAAAGATATTAAGGAGAGTTCTTTAAAATTTGATGATTTTGACCTTCCTTCAGGTAAACTTGGTGCATTGCTTCCCTTGCCCGAAGGCTTTATTTACGCATCAGGGCCACATGAAGAGTTTTTTGAAAACAAAATTATTACAGCTTCAGGTCGTGAAAATGTAATTGAAGCTCTTAAAACGTTTGAAGCAGGCGCTGAATCTTTGCATCACCATCTTAATCTTTATTATTGCGAAGGTTGCATAATGGGACCTGGCATGTCGCAATCTGGTTCTAAATATTTGAGGCAAACTTTAATAAAAGACTACGTTAATAAACGTTTACAAGGTTATAATGAAAATGAGTTTAAGAAACAATTAAATAATTTTAATAGTATTAATTTTAATGCTGAATATATTTCGGACAACCAAAAAATTCCACCTCCCTCAGAAGAAAAAATTCTGGAAGTTCTTAAAATTATTGGCAAAGAGAATATTGGAAATACTCCAGGCTGTAGAGCTTGCGGCTATGCGTCTTGTCGCGATTTGGCAATTGCAGTTGCTCAAGGATTGGCTAAACCAGAGTTGTGTATGAATTTTTCTTTAAGAAGTAAGCAAGAATATATTAAGACACTTAAACAAGCTAACGAGAAATTACATAAGAATCAGGAAAGTATTTTAAAAGCCGAAAAAGAACACAGAGAGGAGCTTGAAGAAGCTAAGTTAAAAGCTGATACAGCTTCGGCTGTTTTTCATAAACTTAATGTTGGGGTTGTTATTGCTGATGAAAATCTAAAAATAGTAAAATCTAACGACTGGTTTATTAAAATGTTAGGCGAAGAAGTAATTTCTATTTCTGAAATAATTCCAGGTTTACAGGGAGCCGATTTAAAATCATTGCTACCAGTGCAATTTCATAATCTGTTTACCTTTGCTTTATCGGGCGAAGGCGAAATACTTAACAGAGATGTACAAACAGATGAGAGTTTCTTTAATGTTTCTATATTTCCGATAAAAGAAAAAAAGATAGTTGGTGCAATTATCCGAGATATGCGTACACCCGAAGTCATGCGTGAAGAAATTGTTAGAAGGATAACTGAAGTAATTGATACTAACCTTGAAATGGTCCAAAAAATAGCATTTTTGCTTGGCGAAAGTGCTTCAAACACCGAACGTATGCTAAACTCAATTATTGAAACACATAAGCCAACAAAATATAGATGAATAAAGAATTTTATATAGAAGTTGGCTACCGACAAAAGAATCATATAGGTGAACGTATATGTGGTGATGTTTTTATTTTTGAAAGAGTAAGAGAAGAAAACAGAACTGTATTAGTGCTTTCGGATGGACTTGGACATGGCGTTAAAGCTAATGTTCTTGCAACTCTTACTTCCAGAATGGCTTTAAATTTTACAAAAGAACATAAATCAGCCGACAGAATTGCTGAAATTATTATGAATACTTTGCCTGTATGCAGCGAAAGAAAAATTAGTTACTCTACTTTCACAATAATTGATATTGAACATAACGGTGAAACTAGAATTCTTGAATACGATAATCCACAAAGCATTGTTATTCGTGATAACAAAAGCTTAATGATGAACTGGAGCAATTTATTGCTTGTTTCTGATAAAAACAGAGGTAAAGAAATAAGATATTGTAATTTTACACCTCGTAAAGAAGATAGAATTATTATATGTTCGGATGGCGTTGTACAATCTGGCATGGGAAGCTACGAACTTCCATTTGGATGGGGCAATGTAGGTGTAGAAAATTATCTTATTAGTATATTACCTAAAGAAAAAAAAATTTCGGCTGTTAAACTTGCTACAAAAATTGTAAATCGTGCTGTTCAGAACGATAATTTTATTTCTAAAGATGACACAACTTGTGCAGTAATTTACTTCCGCGATCCTCGTAGAATGCTTATTTGCACTGGGCCTCCCTTTGAAGCTGAGAAAGATAAAGTATTAGCCGACACATTTCATAAATTTGATGGTATTAAAGTTATTTGTGGTGCTACTACGGTTGAAATTATTGGTCGTGAGCTGGGACGAGAAATTTTCGATAGCTTTGAGTTTGAAGACCCCGACCTTCCACCAGTTTCATTTATGAAAGGAGCTGACTTAATAACAGAAGGTATATTAACTCTTACAAAAGTTTCAAATATTTTATCACATTATACAAACGATACAACATTAGGTAAAGGTCCAGCCGATTTAATTGTTAAGTTATTTTTAGAAAGTGATGAAATATACTTTTTAATTGGAACTGGCATTAACATAGCTCATCAAGACCCCAATTTGCCTGTTGAACTAGAAATAAGAAGGTCAGTTGTTAAACGAATTGCCGGCTTATTAGAAAAGAAATTTCTTAAAGAAGTTAATCTTGAATTTATTTAA
>CAZDEU010000062.1:0-13964 GCA_964504265.1 uncultured Bacteroidales bacterium | reverse complement strand
TTTTTCAGCATTCAGCCAATCAGAGCAAGCACCATCTTTATCGCCAAGAACAAATTTAACTTTAGCTCTGTTGCAATAAGCTTCGCCAAAATCATCTTTTAGCAATAAAGCCTTATTATAATTAGACATAGCAGAATCGAGGATATTCATATTGAACCAAACATTACCTCTATAAAACCAAGCTTCAGGCAATTCGGGACATAATTTAACAGCTTTATCAAAATCAGCTTTAGCACCTTTAATATCAGAAAAAGCTAATTTATTTCTACCATTTTGAACAAGCTCAAGAGCTTTAGATTTTTTACTTTCGCAAGATATCAAACAAATAGAAATAAATAAAACAATTAAAACAATTCTATTTTTTATAAAAAGATTAAAAACCATAAATTATATACTAATTCCGTCAGCAAGTAAAATACGATAAGCAATAATAACAAGTCCGGTAATAACAACTAATAAAACATTAATTTTATTGTGTTTTCTATCTTTAATAATAACAAATTCAGATTTGCGATAATTATGTTGAATATAGAACATAGGAAGAAAATACAGAATAAAAGGCAGAGCAATTAGCCATTCAAACTGAGGATAATCGCGAAAGTATAATGGGTCAATTTTAACAGCAATAAGCAATATACTTCCGATAAACCAAGGCAATACAAATAACTTTAGCAAGTATAATGAGCGAGCTAAAGAATTTTCGACAAAAGAGCGAGAAAAAGCAATCAAGAAAACAGCTCTGGTTGCAAAAAAGCCAATTAATATCATAAAAGCTACTGCAAGCATGCCAACTGCAATAATAACGAAATCAGAAACGCGAGCCCAAAGTAATGGATAATAAAAGCCTTCTTTAGTAATAAGCCCAGTAATAATATGCCCTGCAAAAAGATTAAAACCATGAAAAGCCATCCACAGATAAAATATTTTTAACAATCCTTTTTTACGATAATTTGAAAGGAAAAGAATTGAAAAAACAACGCCAACAATAAGTGTAATATAAGAAGGGAAAGTGTAAAATCTTTTTACCCTAAACATATCCCAAGCAGCATCTGGAATTCGAGGTCTTATCATATAAGTACTCCATTCCAAAGGCATTTTACAAATAAAAGTACCAACATAAATACTTGCTAACTGATATATAAAATAAACAATTATACCGGCAAGTAAAAAAATAATAGTATAATTAATTAAAGGATAAATAATTTGTACTGTATGTTTATTTACATATTCAGACTTTTGTTCCATTTGTCTTCTTATTTTGTATAATTAAAATTATATATTATAGATAAAATTTAAAACAAAGTTATTATTTTTTTCTAAAAAGTGTTTATACTTAAATTTTTTAAAAAGGTTTTACATATAAAGAAATATCATCAGAAGTTATTTTTTTGTCGCATAATATTGTAAGTCTCTCTATTACATTTCTTAACTCGCGTACATTACCAGACCATTTAATTTTTTCTAGAGCCTTAATAGCATCATCAGAAATAACAGGAGTTGGTTTACCTTGTTCAGAAGAAATTTCTTCAATAAAAAATTTAGTTAACAAAGCAATATCACCCTGACGTTCATTAAGCGAAGGAACATTAATAATAATAACACTAATTCTGTGATATAAATCTTCTCTGAATCTTTTGGAAGCAATTTCTTCAACAAGGTTCTTATTAGTAGCAGCAATAACTCTAACATCGACAACAATTTCCTTATCACCTCCTACTCTTGAAATTTTATTTTCCTGTAAAGCTCTAAGAACTTTAGCCTGAGCCGACAAGCTCATATCACCAATTTCGTCCAAAAAAAGCGTACCACCCGAAGCCTGTTCAAAATTACCTTTACGTTGTTTAATAGCAGAAGTAAAAGAACCTTTTTCATGACCAAACAATTCACTTTCAATAAGTTCAGAAGGAATAGCAGCACAATTAACTTCAACAAAAGGGGCATCAGCTCTATTACTTTTTTCGTGTAACCAACGAGCAACAAGCTCTTTGCCCGTACCGTTTTCACCAGTTATAAGAACGCGAGCATTAGTTGGAGCAACCTTTTCAATAATTTCCTTTACCTTATTAATTTCAGGAGAATTACCAACAATATCGTAAGCCTTACTTATTTTACGTTTAAGCACCTTAGTTTCTTTAATAAGGTGAGATGCGTCCTGAGCGTTTCTAAGAGTTATAAGAAGCCTATTTAAATCGAGCGGTTTACTAATATAATCGTAAGCACCTTTTTTAATAGCTTCAACAGCAGTATCAATATTTCCATGCCCGGAAATCATAATAACTGGAATATCGTATAATTCAATAATCTTATCAAGCACTTCAATACCATCCATACCCGGCATTTTAATATCACATAAAATAACGTCGAAACGTTTAGATTCGAGAATTTTTAAGCCTTCGGGGCCATCGCAAGCCAGTTCAACTTCATTTTTTTCAAATTCAAGAATTTCCTTAAGAGTGTTTCTAATACTTTTTTCGTCATCAATAACAAGAATTTTTGCCATTATAAAAAAATTAAAAATACAAATATAAAATTATAAAAATACAATTAAAACATTAAAAAAAAAGATAAATCAGATAAAAAGAAAATATAATATCAATTAATTTTTCTGCGTTTATTTTGATTTAAGTGAAGACGAGGCTCAGTACCATTAAAAATTCTGACAATATTATGCCTATGAGTAATAATAATTGCCACAGCAGCAATAACAGCAAAAATTATGTGATAAATATCTGCATAACGACCAAAAATTAAACAGAACCATGGGAAACTAACAGCAGCAATAACAGAACTAATAGAAACAGTATGAGTAATAAGAAAAACGATAATAAACACACCTATAGCGAGTAATAAAGACAAAGGCATAAGTGCAAACATAGCCCCCACCATGGTTGCTATACCTTTGCCACCTTTAAAACCAGCAAAAACTGGGAAAATGTGCCCTACAACAGCAATAATAGCCAAAGTAAATCTAAAAAGCATCAACAAATTATCGTTGGCAACTTCAGGTACAAAAATTTTAGACAACATAACTGCTAAAAAACCCTTTAAACAATCAATAACCAAAACAGCAACCCCATTGCGTAGCCCTAAAACTCTGATAGCATTAGTAGTACCAGCATTGCCACTCCCAAAATTACGAACATCAATACCTTTTACAACTTTTCCTATCCATACCGACGCAGGAATAGACCCAAGCAAATAAGCAATAATAATTAAAATGAAAACCAAAAACATTTATTTTAAATTTTAAAATGCAAAGTTAAAAAATCTGAAAAAAAAAACAATTATAATAATTTTATCTATTCTCCACCTTCAAGATTACTGTCTTCATTAGTATTTTCATTTTTGTCTACTTCTTTTCCTTCTACATCAACATCATCAATTATTTCGTCTTCAATACTTGAATTTTGCATTTTATTAACAAAACTCCTCACTTTACGTTCAGTAGAACGTGAATAGCGGTAAGGCTGTTGACCTCTTTCAACTTTAAGCTGACGATCTTCAGGTTTAGTATCATCAATAAATTTAACAAACTGTTTATCAGACGAGAAAGCCTGCATAAGACCTCTCGAATAATTAAAATAATACCATTTATTTTCATCAGGTTGCAGATAAATAGTAAGAACATCACCCGTCCTATTTTTCTGCAATTCAATAAAACCTTTAATATATTTGTTGATTTGAGTTTTGCCAGAGCTTCCAAGCCCAATATCACCAACAGACACATAAGATTTAGTAGCAGAATTCCATTTCATTTGTACATCAGTTAAAAATAAAGTATTAATAAGTTCCTGAGGATAACGTTTAATTTCGGAGCCATACAAACTTTGTTCAGCAACTAATTTATCGGCAGCCTCAATGCCCAACATTTCGGCAAGAGCTTTAGTATAAACATCGCCTGCAAGAGAAACACCCGGCAAAGTTTTATTAGAGACAATATCATTAATCATATACTCAACAGCATCCTTATTAAAATGAAAATCAATAGCTAAAACGAGATTAAACAAAGCCGAATCAGGAATAATATAATGTTTAATATTACCAAAAGATTCAAATTTTAATTGCCCTAAATCATTAACAATATTTATTTTACCTTCGCCATAAGTATAGCAATCTCTTTTAGCAATACTTAAATAATTACCAGGCAACTTATCCTGTTTAAGTTTTTCATCAGATGCAATTCTGTACTCTTTTGAAATTTTGTCATAAATAAGAAAACCATTAGCAGAAATAACTTCAGAGTCATTAGGTTTATACTTACGATTCAAGAAAGAAGTATAAATATCGACAGAGTCGGTAGTATAAAAAACACCAGAGGCAATATCGTTACCTGCAAGGTTTTTGGGTTTATCATTAACAGGAATTTTAATATCATTAGGATTAATTTCAGCTTTAAAAGCAAGCCATTGGAGTGAATAATTATCACATTCGTGGCTAATTTTTACACCACCATCAAAATTCAAATATTCTTTATTAGCTTCTAATTTAATTTTACCCATAAAACCAAAATCGGGGCTTAAAGTAAAAGAAGCAGAATCAGAGATATTAGCAAAAGCAATAGTTTGCCCTGTAGTATCAACACCAATATCGTGGAAAAACAACTGTTGTTTTTTATTAGTTTCGTCAATATAGTCATAAAGTCCATTAGCAGTATATTTACGAGCAGTAAAAATAGAAACGCCTGCATTATAAATGCTATGATATTTAGTAGTAGTATTAGCAAGAATTTGAGCATTATTGAAAGGAACCATATTAGCATTTTTCAAAATAGTAACATTGCCGGAGTCGGGGAAAATAGCAGCATCAGCAACTCTAATAAACTTAACATTTTCGGCTCTTATAATATTTTTTCTCAGATTATATTTAGCCTTAGGACTAAAAAATCGGAGAGAATCCTGATTAGGATGAACAGAAATGAATTCAGAACCAGTAAGGTCAATATCGACCGCATCTTTATTAGATAATTTTTCAACCTTTGTGTACTCACCCGATTTATTAGACAAAGCAATTTCATCTTTATCCATAAACCATTCAAATTCGTCCATAAAACATATATATTTATTAACAGGAAATTCAACTTTAGAAGCCCCACCATTAGAAATAAAATCGCCTTTTCGCTTATCAAAATCAATATGAGCATTATAATTAAGAGTTGAAAAAGCAAGTTCAGACATATCGTAAGTACGCAATCTGAAATTAGAAGTGTCGGCATCAAAAACACGTTTTTTGAACTTAAACAATTTCGAATCAATTTCAGCATCACTAAATGCCATCATACCTGCGCCAGTTAAACCCTGAGGTTGCAAAATAATTTTACCGTGCAATAAAGTCTTTTCAGCGTAAAGTTCAATAGGTTTGTCGATTTTAGCTATGTGCATAATATCGTTATAAGGTTGCCAATGCAAATCAACATCATAAGCTTTCACAACAGGATATTCAACTTTGCCATCTTGTTCCTTATTATCAAAATTCTGAGCAATAGCATTAACAGAATCGGGCAAGAAAGTAAAATCATCAGAAATAGCAGTACTGTTAAGATATTTGAGAGAGCCATCGCCTTTAAGTCCCTTATTGCTCAAATCAATTTTTGAAGTATAATTACCTTTACCATCATAAGCAGTATAGCCAGAAGGAGGAGTTTCGCGTACAAAACCAAGCGAAAAATCAGGTCTAACAACAAGAGGTTCATTAATATCGGGAAAAATGCCGGCAGAAGCCAAATATCCTTTAAATAAAATACCTTCGGTTGTTTTATTATCAAGACTATCAATAGTAAAAGGTTGAAGTCGATAAAAAAAGCGGTCCCTGTTATACACGCCACTTTGAATATTACGTCTATCATAATAAACATAAGATTCACTTTTACTGTTAAAAATAGGATAATCAGGGAAAGGCTTGAGCCCCGATTTATTATAAGGATAATCAATCAAAATATCACCCGACAGCCCTTCAATAACACTTTTGATAGTAACTTTAGGATAATTGCCGTACATATCTCTTTCTTTAGATTTATCGAATACTGCAAATCTAAGCGAATCGACCATAGGCATATTAATTCTGAACTTATCGTATTCGAACAAACATTTCTTAGCATAAAAATCGAACAAACCTGCATGAATTCTACCATTAAAAGTAAAATCTCTGTTTTTCATTAAAGTAAGCTCCTGGTCATAAGGATAAATAAACACACTTTGAGAATCACTAAGGAAGACACGTGCAACGCCACGCATAAGCAAATCAAAATTAAGCAAACTAATAGTAGCATTAGGCAGAGCCGAAATAACCGAGCTAAACTGCAAAACATCATAATCAGTTTTTTTATCTTTAGAATTGAGATAATCAGTAAGCCGTTGTTTAACAGTAACCTGCTGATTTTCATCATCATAAATCAAAAAGCCCATATAAGCTAATTTAATAAGCATAATTTCAGCCTGTTCAGGAGCTTTGCCAAGGAATCTGGAAAAGCCAGCAATAGAAAAAGTAGGAGAATTATTACGAGAAGCATAATTATGAACTAAACGTAGCGGGTGTTCATTATCAATACCCTGAAGTTTAACATAACTAAATTCAGAAAAATAATTAGCAGATTCAAAAAGAGCTTCACTTTCGTTGCTAGCACCCTGCACCATCTGAAGGTCAATTTTAGGTTCTTCCATTCTCCACTTCATAGTTTCGCAATAAATATCAATTTTATGATAAGTATCGTAAAAAGGACTTTTAGCAATATCTTCATCAACACGAATAAGATTAAGCTCTCTATTTTTATCCATATAAGAAAACTGCACCGAAGGATGGTAAATAGAATCTTGCTCCCATTTAATAGTAGCAGCAACCCTATTGGCATTAATACGGTCCTTCCTTATGAGATATTTATTAGAAGCAGTAATTACAAAAACTTCATTTTCTCTTTTAAAAAACAAAAGAGCTTTATTAGTTTCATCACCACTACCTCTAAACTGAGAGCCATACATAGAAAAACCACCTTCATAATCAACATCCTTAAATATATCGCTAATTTTAAGTCTTTTGTCGTAAGAATCGAAACGAGGGTAAGTAGCTTTATCGACAGTAACATTTGCAAGAACTTTTTCTTCTAACTTACCATACATAGGATTATTAAAGAAATTAGTATTATAAAACAAAACAGAATCGGCTGAATAATTAGAAAATTTAGTAAAAATCTGATAGTTTATCAATTGAGCATTAACTTCATTAGCAGGCAAACCAGCCCTAAGCCAGTTAATAGTGCCCCCCTCGCCTCTCCACGAATTAAGAGTAGGATAATAAACACCTTTTGTATTAAAAATAACAGAACTGTCGCCTCTTGTCGTACAAATTAAATTCAAATCAGTAAAAATAACTTTAGGAATTGAGTCGAACACGACAGAATAATTTGAAGAAGTAGAATACCACCTTAAAACATTAGTTTCGTACAGAGTATTATTAAAAAACAATAATTTCCCAAACTCAATAAAATCGCTTAATTCGTTTCTTTTAACGCGTTTAGCGTTCATAAGTTTATTTAAACAAAGATGGTAATCGCTAAAAGTTTTATTTTGCAAACCTTTATCATAAAAATTAACAACGGCTGACAAATAATTTAAAAAATCAGGGTAAGGGCGATATCTTAAATCGAGTAACTTATTACAAGTATTTTTAACAATTGTTTTATGTTCAACATTAATTTTACCCTCATCCCATTTAGCATCAAAAATTTTTAAAAACTCTTTACCAGTTTTACTTTGATTTTTGTTTGGAGTATTAAAAAAATCACCAAGCTCTTTCAAAAAAAGAGCATCATCATTAGAAAATTTTTTAATAGTTTGACTTAATAAAATGCTACAATTAAAAAAGAAAATGCAAATAAGAAAAATGGAATTTTTATAAAAATCAAACATAATAAAATTTATTTTGAATTAATATAAGAGCAAGCAACCCATTTGTTTTTTTCAATAAAAGAGTTAGGTTTAAGATTAAGCGATTTAGCTTTTTCATCAATAAATTTAAAATCGAAATTATAAAAGCCGCTAAAAACAATTACTCCAGAACTATTTAAAACATCGACATACTTATTCATATCTTCGATAAGAATATTACGATTAATATTAGCAATAATAAAATCAAATTTCAAATCAGGAATAACAGCAGCATCGCCAAGCAAGACCTTAATATTGCTACAATTATTAGCATCACAATTTTCAATACAATTATGATAAGCCCACTCATCGTTATCAATAGCCCAAACTACAGCAGCCCCTTTCATTTTAGCAAGAATAGCAAGTATACCAGTTCCGCACCCCATATCAAGCACATTTAAATCAGATAAATTGTGATTGAGCATAATTTCAGCAACTAAAGCAGTAGTTTCGTGGTGTCCTGTACCAAACGACATTTTAGGGTTAATAATAATATCGTAATCAACTTTATCGGGTTTATTATGAAAAGAAGCCCTAACAGATAATTTATCAGCAATAACAACAGGATTAAAATTACTTTCCCACACCTGATTCCAATTACAATCGGGCAAATCATCAACGTTAAACACAGGAGCAGGCAACGCCTTTAAAGAAACGGGCAAATCGTTTAAAAAATTATTATCAAAAAGATTAGAAGGTATGTAGGCATTAATTCCATTTTCATGTTCAGAAAAGGCATCAAAACCTTTATCAGCTAAAAAAGCAATAAGAATTTCAATATTTTGATTTGACCATTCAGGAGGAAAAATCAAAGAAACTTCGGTATAATTCATAAATAATATAACGTATTAGTCAATAATATTATTTTTTAAAAAATTAAAGATTAAGATACCATGTAGCAATAGAAAAATAAATCAAAACGCCCAAAATATCGGCTATAGAAGTAATAAGAGGAGCGCTAGCAGTAGCGGGGTCTAATTTCAACTTTGTAAAGATAAAAGGCAACATTAAACCGATAAGACTACCAGCCATAACGGTCAAAATCATAGTAGAACAAACAACAACAACTATTTCGCGAGCTCTTGCAAAAGCAATAATACTAACAGCAACTGCCATTGTAATACCAAGCAAGAATGACACTAAAATTTCTTTACTAATAAGTTTAAACCAGTCTTTAAACAAAACATCGCCGGTAGCGAGCGAACGTATCATAAGCGTAGCAGACTGCGAGCCAGCGTTACCAGCACTCCCAATAAGCAAAGGCAAAAAGAACATAAGCGAAACCATAGATTTAATAGTTTCTTCATAACTTGCAATAGCCGCACCCGAAAAAACATTCATAAAAACCAAAGCACTAAGCCATAAAATACGTTTCTGATATAAAAACATAGCAGATGCTTTCATAGGATTAACAATAGCATCCTGAAAAGCACCAAAGCGGTGAAAGTCTTCAGTAGTTTCTTCTTCAACAACGTCCATCATATCATCAACAGTAACAATACCAATTAATGTACCTTCTGAATTAATAACTGGCAGAGCTACCCTATCGTGGTCCTGAAAAACTCTTACAGCCGATTCTTGGTCATCAAAAGCACTGAGGGCAATAAATCTTTTATCACTAATTTCGTCAATAGTTTGTTCTGGTCGTGCAAAAAGAATTTCTCTAATTCTTATGTCGTCAATCAGTTTCCAGTTTTCGTCAACAACATAAATAATATTAAAAGTTTCTTTGTCTTTACCGTATTCACGGATATGTTCAAGAGTTTGAGCGATAGTAAAGAAAGGTTTAACGGCAACATATTCAGGTGTCATCAAACGGCCTATACTTTCTTCGGGGTAACCCAGCAATCGTGTAGCTATGCTTTTTTCTTCGGGAGTAAGCAGTTGAATTAAGCGTTGGGCAACTTGTCCTGGTAGTTCTTCAAAAAAGGCAGTTCTGTCGTCGGGGTCAAGGTCATTAAGTAGGTCGGCAAGTTTTTTGGCATTAATAGCAAGTTTTTCAATAATTTGCTCTTTTTTATAATGCGATAAATACTGAAAAGTATTTTTAGCGAGCTCACGGGGCAATAATCTGAAAACAATAATATCGTCTTGACCAGAAAGGTCTTCAATAATATCAGCGATATTAACAGCATCATATTCAATAATTTCCTGTCGTAATACTTTCCACTGTTTATTATCAATAAGTTCGCGGAGTCTATCTTTAATTTCAGTCATATAATGCCTCCTTACATAAAAACTTCTGCAAGGAAAACAATATGAAAACCCTACAGAAGGGGTTAAATAATTAAATTACAACAATTAGAACCTTCGTCCATTATCGTTTCATTCTTTGATTAAGGGAGCAAAAATAAGTAAAGTATTTATAAATTAATAATTCTTTTTAAGAAAATTTAAAACTTTTTTAAAACTTTCAATAATAACTGAAATAATAAGCCCTAAAACAATAAAACCTATACTATACGATAAAACAGATTTAACCAAAGCATATTTATTAGAAGCTTTATACAAATATTCATCAACAATTTTAGCTTTAGAATATAGCTCAATATCTTGTTCGTAAATAATTTTTTTATCAAATAAAATAACAAAGTTTTCGGAAGTAACATCCATAGAATTAGTAAGTATACTATCAATAACATCTAAAATATTTTGCCGTTGGTTAACATACATCTTGTAATTTTCCTGATAATATTGGTTTTCGTTAATATAATCTAATAAAGCTTTTGAAATGTTATCGGCGTATTTATTATTATCCATTTCAACTCTAACAACAAAACCTCTGCTATAACCATCTTTATACACTTCTGCATTTAAACCAGTAATAGAAGTAGTGGCTTCTTCATTTATTTTAATTTTCTTTGCCAGTTGTGCATTATCGTTATAGTCCATATAATCTTTCAAAGAATTGACCATATCGGCGGCAATTTTATTTTCAATAATGCCGGCAGTATAAATAATGTATTTATAATATTTTGTAGTAGAGTTAAAACTTTTATAAATGCCAATAGCAGCACCAGCTATCAAAAAAGCAATAAGAATAATAAAATATTTTTTAACAAACATTAATGCGTCAGCAATAATTTTAATATAGTTGTTTTCGTTTTCGTTCATAAAGTAAAAAATTTGAATTTGCAAAATAAAGCAATTAAACGATAGTTTTAAATAAAAATTATGTATTTTTGTTAAATGAATTTTTTATGTTTTTTAAACATAGCTATAAATAAATAAAATTCATATAATTTTTTTATTAGTACGTACACAATAATAACAATTATAAATATGGCAGAAAACATAACATTTACCATAATAAAACCCGGTGCTTTTAGTCGCGGTAAAACAGGTTCAATACTTACAATGATAGAAAAAGCAGGATTTAAAATTAAAGCAATGAAACTGATTCAGATGCGAAAATGTGATGCCGAAGGTTTTTATGCAGTACATAAAGGCAGAGAATTTTATGATGCTTTAGTTGAATTTATGTCATCTGCTCCTGTGGTTGTTGCTATTTTAGAAAAAGAAAATGCAGTTGAGGAATATCGAAAACTTATAGGTAGCACCGACCCTGCTAAAGCATCTGAAGGTACTATCAGACATTTTTATGGTACAAATGTTAGAGAAAACGCTGTACACGGCTCCGATTCAGACGAAAATGCAGTAAAAGAAGCCGCTTTCTTTTTTGCACAAACTGAGATTATAAATTAAATATTGCATACACTCCGAAAAGTAACAAAACAAAAAACAATAATAGATTCGTATATTAAACAAGGGGATGCATCCCCTTGTTTATATAATTATCAGAACTATATTAAAAATTATCGCTTGACAATTTAATTTGTCTATATAAGTTATTAATTAATCTTTATTTTTATATCATCAATCGTAAATCGCACCTCGTTTACAGAAATAGTTTAAGCACATAATCTTTATAAACGTTATAAACATAAAGCCCGTTAGGGCTTTAATGTCGGTAAAAAAGCATAACGTAATTTTTTGAAAGTTCCGTTAGAAACGAAATATAATATTTTCTATTGCATAATTTTTTAAATTGTAATACTAAAAAATTGTTATCTTCCATAATACCTAAACATCACGTCCCTACGGGACTTAACAGATGGCGGCTATATTTTTTCTACCGATATTTAGCTCCTACGGAGCTGAAAATAATTTACGATTTTAGATTGACGATTATATTGACGATTTAATTTTAACTACATATATTAAGTATTTATCTTCGTTTTTCATTCGTCAATCGTACATCGTAAATCGTAAATCCCCTTTATGAACTTTATAAACTTAATTTTTTTTGTCTTAGTATTAAAAAATATTAAATTTGTAGAAAGATTTAAGCATTAACTTATAAACTATTTCAGCCTTATATTATTTGTTGAAGGGAAAGAATAATTTTAAATTGCAATTTTTATAATCAATGTCCAAACGCTCTAAAAAACCAAGTAAACAGAACCTTGAAAAAATTTCAAGAGCACAGCATCGTAATAAATTTTTCAAGAAAATAGAATATATCTGCAATTTGGTTGCAGGAAATAAAACATTTAGTCTGATTCCTCCTTCTGAATTAGATAAAATTTATGCACTTCGTTTTCTGTCACCCAAAATTTTTGCTGCTAGCAATGAGAAAATAGAAGATTCAACAGTTAAATATGCAATATCTCTTATTTCGACTGTTTTAAAAAAAGAGGAAGTTCTGATTACAAATAAAAATCATGCAATCACACTACACGATTATATTACTGTCGGTTTATCATTAATGTTATATTTACTTGGTGTTAAGGAAAACGCATTTCCAAAAGTTGAAGAATTCTGTAATAGAATGATCGATTTTTTACCATTAAATGAGGGTCTTAATATTGCCAATAAACGCATGTTAGATATGAATCAAGCATTTGGAAATATGACGAGCGACTTGAGTAAACAAATGTTTTGGCTTGATTATAAAATTGCTCAAGCTTCAGAATATAAATTCTCTCAACAGAATCTTATTGAAATTCATACTGTTTTCCCCGAGCGTAAACAATTAACAATTGATGGTGTTACACGCCCTGTAACAGCTGTAGGTTGGTGTTTCTCAAATTTCGGTTTTAATAAATTATTTTTAAAACCATCTGAATTAGGTATAGAAGGTCAATTTGCAACTATTCCTCTCAATGTGTTTATTCAGAATCACGCATTTATTCGACTTCGTGAACGCATGGATAATATATTGATAGGTTTTGTTCATCTCTGTCTGTTTTACTCCTTAAGATTTCCGAAAGTAATCAGAGATAAAAGAGAAAAGATTTTAATTGAATTTAATTTTTTTGGAACAAAGGCAGGTTATTTAGTAGTCGAAATTATACAAGGAATTATTCTTGTTCGTACTTTCCTTTTTCTAACTCAAAACGGAACTCCTGAGGGCGATAAATTAGAAGAAATTTGCGGACTTGGAAAGCTTGATAAAAAATATTTAGCAATAGATAAATTAAGTGCATTTATGATATCAGGTATTGGTATTAATGAAGAATTAAATCAAATTTTTAAGAAAGCAGGATGCAATGAACTTTTACTTTTGTATGATAAATTTAATGCCTTGCTTTTAAATGATACTAAGCAGTCGACTACTGATTTAATGGTTAAATTTTTAGGTTTAGATTCAATACAAGACAGCCACAAATAATATCAGAACAACTGACCTCTACAAATTTTAATATGATACCCAAATTAGTGGTATCAGGATGATGCAACTAAATGATGATAATCATTAAAGAATAAACATATTTTATAAAAAATTTAACGATACTTCTTACGATTTACAATTTACAATTTACGATTTACGATTTTTATAGACAAACAAGATGTTTCTTACTTTCAACTTTCAACTTTTTACTTTATAAACTCATGTATGTTATTTTTTAACAAGGGGCTGCAGCCCCTTGTTATTAACGATTTTAGATTTACGATTAAACCGTAAAAAGTTCATAAAGTTCATAAAGCTTTTAAAGGAGTTGAAAGTTTTAATGTATATTTACAATTATAGATTTTAGATTTGAA
>CAZDEU010000061.1:12534-14475 GCA_964504265.1 uncultured Bacteroidales bacterium | reverse complement strand
GGGCTAACAGTAACAGAATTACCATTAAGTGTCGACATACAAGCTTTTAAGTTAGCATGTCCATCACCTGAATTACCTATTATATAAGTTTGAGAAAGCGGAATAGCCGAAACAGCGTTAGTAATTCCAGCGGGGCAACTGCCGGGTAGAGCTGCAGTAATTTTATAGTAATACGTTAAGCCAGAAGTTAAGCCAGTATGAACGTAACTAATATCAGTAACATTAGGTATATCAGTATAAGTAGTAAAGTTAGCATCGTTGCTCCATCTTACAATATAATAATTAATACCGCTTAAAGGCTGCCAGTAAAGTACATTTTGATTATAAGAAGCGGCTACATTTAAACCAGTAGGTGCAGGTGCAGCACTATTCCCGTCAAGGTATATACTACAGCTTAAATTATCAGCGTGTCCATCACCACTTCCACCTGTAATATAGTTTTCGCCTATGGGAGTAGCATTAACAGCACTTGAAGTACCTGCAGGGCAACTGCCTGGCATAGCTGCTGTAATCTTGTAATAATAAGTTGTTCCGGGTGTAAGACCAGAATGAACATAGCTAATATCAGTAATGCCGGTAATACTATTATAGGTAGCAAAATTTGGGTCATTGCTCCATAAAATAGTATAAGAAGTAATACCGCCTAAAGCATTCCAATACAGAACATTTTTAGAATGAGAAGCTGCAGCAGTAAGATTGCTGGGAGAAGGGGCAGCACTATTGCCATTAAGGTCAATGCTACAACTTAAAAAATTATTATGTCCATCGCCTGAAGCACCTGTAAGGTAAGTTTGAGAAACTGGTACAGCAGTAATTACACTTGAATAACCTGTAGGACAACCGCCAGGAATAACAGCAGTTACACGGTAATGATAAGTGAGACCTGCAACAGCTTTATAGTGTGTCCACGATATATTAGTAATACCTGTAACTATACGTGGAGCAGCAAAAGTACCGGAAATACTGTCAATTTCAATTGTAAAGCTTGTAGCTTCGGACAAGCTAGACCAATAAAGTACAGAAGCTGCCTGAGAAGCGGCTACTTTTAAATTAGCCGGAGCCAAAATTATTGGGTTACCATCCAAATCAATTGAACAGGTTTTAAGAGCAGTGTGCCCATCGCCTGAACCACCACCAGCAATAAAAGCTTCTGAAACAGCAGTTGCAGAAACAGGCGAAGAATAAGAGGCAGGGCAACCACCAGGCAATACAGGCATAACACGATAATAATAGGTTGTGCCTGGTACAACAGGTGAATGCACATAATTGATATTAGTAATACCTGTTTGAGTTCCTACACCAACAGTAAAATTAATATCAGTAGCCCATTGAAGAGTATAAGAAGTTGCTCCAGGTACAAAGTTCCAGTAAATATAATTAGAACCAGGTGCAGGAGCAGCAGAAAGACCAGTAGGGGAAACAGCTATGATGTTGCCGTTCATATCCATATTGCAGGTAAGATTAGCGATATGACCATCTCCAGTTCCACCTCCAAAAAAGTTAGTCTGAGACAATGGTGTAACAGCTATTTCGTTAGAAAGAACAGAATATTGGGGACCTGACATAATAACACGAATAGCATAATAATAGGTAGTTCCGGGAGTTAAATTGGTATGTACAAGACTAATATTTAAGCCTGCCGAACTTATCATATTACTTGATAAGCTAACGCCAGGGGTTGTTTGCCAGTAAATTTCATAACCAGTTGGTGTGCTGGCTGTAAAATTATCCCAGTACAACACATTTTGCTCAAATCCCGCTGAACCTTTAAATCCTGTTACTGTTTGCCCATATACTCCTTTTATTGCTATTACTACAAACAGTATAATAACAATTATTAAAGGAGGTATCCTTATATTATTAAAGGTTTTTTTCATCATTATTAAATTTCAAGTATTACGGACGACGAACGCAACGGAAACCATAATAAGAAGAACGTGA
>CAZDEU010000061.1:6450-12434 GCA_964504265.1 uncultured Bacteroidales bacterium | reverse complement strand
CCGCTAAGTTCCATAACGCCATAATATGATGAGCCTGATTGTCTTCTTTGGTCTGTTGTCCAACCTTTTGCAGCAAAAATGCCGTTACGTACAGGACCTGAAACACCACCACTATATAGTGCATTTGCATTATTAGTTGTTGGGTTTGGAATACTTTCATTTACAGTACCATCGTTAGAAAGTGTTCCAGTTAAATTAGTAATACTTGTGCTGCCCCAAGCATATTCTCCATTAACTGGGAAAATAGGGACAGGATTAGCAGGAGCAGTTAAATCGCAACCACGGCTTGCTTTTTCAAATTCAAACTCTGTCATTGGTCTTAAAGCAGCCCAGTCGGCATAGGCACAACCATCGGCAAAATGCAAATAATTACAAGCTCTGTCGCCACTATTGCCTTTTGTCAATATAGCATCATCATTAACCTGCCCATTCCAGTAAAAATTATTTCTGTATGTTTCGGAAGTTGATGAGGAGTTACATTTTAAATTTCTGTTATCTCGTGTAGTATTATTAGGTAATGTATTAAAAAAGTCAACATATTGCTTTTGAGATATTTCGTATTTCATTACATAAAAAGCTGCATAGCCTTTTGGATAAGCTGCTGATAATGTATAACCTGATGTATAAACAGGATCATACACACTTGTTGTACTTGTACTTGTACTATTAACAAAAGCAATTGAATTTTCGCTTGTAACTAAATAAGGTAAGTTATTACCTTGGTTGTTAATGCTAAAGCCTTTTGTAGAAGGAGCAGAAGAAATATTACCATCGCCTATAAAAAACGGACCTTCAGGGACATATACCATTTCAATAGCAAATACTTGTATTTGCAGGTTAGCACCATCGGCTACTCCGTCTGTTCCGTAATTCCAGCGTAGCAATACATCTGTAAGATCAATATTGCCAGTGCCATCGGCTGAACGATAAATAAAAACACCTTTGCCATCGGTAGCAGGATAAAATGTAATAGCAGAAGGGGTTGATAAACTGGTATTAATAGAATAATTGCCAGCGTTAGTTGAGAGTGTGGCATGTTGCCAGTCTTGTCCTTGCACTTTGTATTTCACAAACACCCATGCTGCGTCCCAGTTAGAAGGTCCTGCACTCATTCGCCATGAGTTTTCCCAACTGAGGTCAAATTTTACATTGGTGTATTTAGGACTTGCTGTGGTGTTTTGCCCCGTTAAGGTAGCATTTAATACCTGAATGTTGTTAGCATTTAATGCTATTGCATTAACTAACAACAAGATTAAAACATAATAGTACTTTTTCATAGTTGATTGATTTTAATTGGTTTATAAAATTAAAGTTTAAATTCAAAGGTATAATTTTTTTTAATTAAACAAAATAAAAATAAATATTTTTTTTAACTAAAGCTGATTTTTTGCAAATCATCTTCTAAACGTCCTTCGAATAACGATTTCATGTCAGTTTCTTTAATGACTTTGCCATGACTTTTAACTTTGAAATAAACAGCATTATTATGTTGTGTTTTGACAAATTTTACCGAAAGCATTTCATTTTTCTTGCTTTTAATGCTCGTCAAAAGTTTATTGCAATTATGCAATCCCCCCATGTTCACTACAAACTATTTTAACAACTGTAGAATTGAATAAAAAATAATTTGCTGTACATACCCACAGTAGAAATCAAAATTCTGAACTTTATAAATCAAAATAAAAAATTAACATTTAACATATTTTAATTTTTTTAGGACTTTTGCTGTAATATGAGTTAACTAAAAATTCATTTTTCTTTGTCTAACAGCTTCAAAAACAATTACTGCTGTTGCAACTGATACATTGAGTGAACTAATATTGCCTTGTATAGGTATTCTAACTAAATCGTCAGCATATCTTATTATTTCGGGCGATATACCATCTTCTTCAGAACCTAATATAATTGCAACTGGCATAGTGTAATCCAAAGAGGTATATTCGACCGATGCTTTTTCGGTGCAGGCTATTAATTTGATGCCTGAGTCTCTCAAATATTGTAATGTTTGTTTAAAATTTATACTTCTACACACAGATATTGAGTTTAATGCACCTGCAGAGGCTTTAATAGCATCGGCATTAATCATTGCTGAACCTTTTTCAGGAAAAATTATTCCGTGTACACCTGCACAACTTGCTGTTCTTGCTATTGCCCCAAAATTTCTGACATCAGTAACCCTGTCTGTTATAACAAAAAACGGCTGTTCACCTTTTTCATATATAAAAGGTACAAGCATTTCAACATCTTGATATTGTATAGCAGAAATAATTGCAATTACGCCTTGATGTGCCTTAGAAGTTAAACGTCTTAACTTTTCTGATGGAACTATTCTCGGACTTATCCCCCTTTCGTATAGCATTTTTTTTAGCTCGTTAAGCCTTTCTGAATTAAGCCCCGACTGTATAAATACTTTTTCAATTTCTTTACCAGCTCTAAGTGCTTCAATAAGTGGGTGTATTCCGTATATATATGTATCTCCTGTCAATTTAATAGTATTTTAATTAATAAACAATTTATCTTCGCCATACATCAACTGCATTATACCATGTATCTTTAAAAATTGGCGAACGCGTCAATATATAATCATTATCTGTAAAGGGGTTTTCTCTTTTATTAAAAACTAAAGTAACCGACATGCTGTTAAATTCTTCTCCATAAATCCATGTTTCAGCATATTCATTTCTGTAAACAATATTTGGATTGCCATAAATAATGTAAATCAAGCCTCTGTCGGTCTTCCAACCTTCCATATAAGATGTAAAATAAACATTTGCATCTTGTACTCTGTTATAGAACTTTTTAATCAATTCTCTTCCTCTTGTTTTATTGCCTGCTGTTTCTAACCAAAATTCATCAACTGCAGTTTTCTTATCTTTTTGTATAATAATTTTGTCGTATTCGTTCTTAGAAGTAAGATAACGTAAAGGATAAACCATTTGTTCGGGTTGTGTAATATGCGGAAAATCTTTATGAAACCTGAATATAGTTAATCCTTCTTTTAAATTTGCATTTGATTGAAAATGATATATTCCTTCCTCCTTTAAAGATAAAACATCGGATAATCCTTCACTAATATTAACAAAAAAAGAACTGTCGGGTTCAAAATTAAATGGTTTTTCTTTTGAACTTACAAAAGGTAATTGAGCAATATCGAAGCTACGATTATAATATCTTACAAATAAACTTTTTAATGAAGCATCACGACATCTAATTTTGAACTGTTTGTACTCATCAATAAAATTAGCAAAAACAGGTAAACCATTTAAGTCGGTAATGAGAAAGTCATTTTGTGATACTCCGTTAATTTTGTTAAGGTTTACAATTTTAACATCAGTCAACTCTCTGTTAAGGTCAGTAAATGTTAACCTAACAGGGAAATTACCAGGTGCTTTTATTCTTAATTTAACTGATGAAAAGATAAATTCTTTGTTAACAACACTGTCATTATAAATCAAAGTAATACTATCAATAATTGTATTTGATTGAAATGATGAAAATACTTCAATTTTTAATTTATATTTAGCATAAAATGATGTTTTCCCTTCGGGACGTGTTAATAATAATTCATTAGTTGCAATTTTTGAGTATAAAACAGTTGTATCGGTATTAGCATTAAATAAAATATACTCAGGATTTATAGATTCTTTTTTGGGTTTATAACTTTGCGCATAATTTTGATAGCTAATACGGTATGCGGTTTTACACGAAATAGCAATAATTACTATTATAAAAAATAATGATAATAATAAGCAACAACCGCCTTTAATTTTATAATAAATTAATAATTTGTGTTTTATATTTACGAACATCAAGTTTAGCTTAATGGGTTATAAAATTAGAATTTTTTTGTTAATATTAGCTTAATTTTTACATTTATTTACCTTTTTTAAATCAAGAAGGTTTATAGGATTGCTACCAATATCTGTAATATTATTTTTTACAAAGCGTAACACATTGTCATAATAAAGTATAACAACAGGAGCTTCATCTATAATAATTTTATCCATCTTATTGTAAAGATTGTATCTAATACTATCGTTAGTTTGTGTACGAGCTTTTTCAAAAAGATTATCGAATTCTTTATTGCTAAAGTGAGTATAATTAGAACCACGAGGACAGAAGTTAGGGCTGTAAAACAGCATAAGATAGTTTTCGGCATCAGGGTAATCGGCTATCCAAGAACCTCTAAAAAAAGGAACTTCCGATTTAGCAATCATACTTCGCAATGTAGCAGCCTGATTTACTTCAATTTTTAAATTAATACCGAGGTCAGCAAGCTGGTGTTGAATAAATTCGCAAATGTCAAGATAAGAAGAAGTAGTTGAAAGTGTTATATCAGGCAGTCCTTCTCCGTTTTGATAACCAGCTTCACTAAGTAAGTTGCGAGCTTTATCAGGATTATAATTATAACCTATTAAAGAACTATCAAAACCTGGCATCCCTAAAGGGATAAAGCCATTAATAGCAGCTTGTCCAATATTATTGCGTAAATATCTCATCATTTTTACTCTATCGAAACCGTAATTAATAGCTTGTCGTATTCTTTTATCAAGCAGAGGATTGTCTTTGCATGTTTTGCTGTTAGCATCAACAAGAAAGCCGAGGTATTCGGTATTCAGATAAGGCTGAGAAAACATATTAATTGTGCTTTCATACTTAGGGTTTAGCTTACCATTGCGAGTGAGTAACTCATCTTTGTAACTGGCATCAATACCTGAAATAATATCCAGATTACCTTTAACAAATTCAAGAAAAGCTGTTTGTTTGTCAGCAATAAAAGTAACTGCAACAGCATCAAGATAAGGCAGCCTTTTGTCATTATCATATTCAAAATAATTATCATTTTTTAACAGAACTAATTTAACACCTTCTTTCCACATTTTAAATTTGAAAGGACCTGTACCAACAGGATTATTTCTAAAGTTAATTCCATAATGTTCAACTACTTCCTTAGGCAAAACAGAACAATATTGCATAGCAAGAACAGATAAAAAAGGGGGAAAAGGATTAATAAGTTTAATTACCAAAGTACTATCATTTTTTGCTTCAATTAAAAGATCGTTATTATTATTACGTGCAACATAATCCATAGTCCATGCACCAGGACTTGCAAGTTCGGGCTTAGCAATTCTCTTTAAGCTAAAGACAAAATCATCTGCTAATACCTTTCTTCCATTAACTTCATTAAAAATTGGGTTATCATGAAAAAAAACATCCTGCCTTAAAAAGAAAGTATAAGTTTTGCCGTCATCAGAAATATTCCATTTTTTTGCAATACAAGGTTTAACATTAAGTTTGTCGTCTAATTGTACAAGGCTATTATATAATTGATTGCAAATCCATGTATGAGCCTGATCTTTAGCAAAAGCAGGGTCAAGTGTAAGAATACCTGCCGATTCATTATATCTGAAAACAGTTTTATCTGAGTTTTTATTGTTATTATTATCAATATTGCATGATGATAAAATAAAAGCTATCAACAAATAAAAACCGGCTAATTTAAAAGCCGGCATTAAATTAAAATTTAACATTATTATAAATAAAATTCCAAAAATTATTTCACCTTTTTACAGTCGATATAATTAACACCTTTTTTAGCAACCCAGGCATCTTTAAAACCAAGATTAATTATTTTAGTTTTATAGTTAGCAGCTTCGTTATAATTAGCAAATGTTCCTGTAATATATCGTTTAATGCCATCTTTGCCATTACATACATAAACATTTTCTGTAAAATTACTGTAAACTTGAGGATTAACTTTTCCTGTTGCAAATTGAACATAAAAATTGTTTTCAGTAAACACATCGTTGTTAGTAGAAGATTTATCAACTACAGGAGTTTTATTAATTTTAGGAGTAATTATTTCGTTGTTAGTAACTATTTGTACAGGTTCTTCAACTATAATTTCAACCTTTTCTTGCTTTTTAATCTCTTGTGTTTTGGAGTTGTTAGTTTCAACAACTTGTGTTTCAACAACTTTTTCA
>CAZDEU010000061.1:0-6350 GCA_964504265.1 uncultured Bacteroidales bacterium | reverse complement strand
ATAGCATTTCGGCAAACATTTATTCTTTCGTTTACTTCTGCAATCTGTTCTAAAAGTTTTGGAGTTGTTAAATGTTTTTTAAAACTTTCGTATGATGTAATAGCTTTTTGATAATCACCTGTAGCTTCATAAGCTTGCCCTAAATAATATAATGTATGTATAGGTGCTGCTATCTGCTTGTAATTATTAAAATAATCAGCATTAATATTTTTAGATGCGTTTTCAAAAAAATGAACTGCCAGATTTTTATTAACCCCTGAATTTAAATATGATAAACCAATAAGAAATTTCAAATTCATATTGTCAGGATTTTTAACCGAAAGTTCATTAAATATAGGCAAAGCTAAATTATAATCTTTTTTATTAAAATGTTTCATTGCCTGATTAAATTTTTTTCGTGTATCACCTTTCTTGTCGCCTGCATAAGTTGTGCTTATTGTAAAAGATAATACGATAAACAGTAATACTAATGGGCTAAAAAATTTATTTAATGAGTATAATTTTTTCATGATAATTAAATATTATTAGTTTTAATAATCAGTTATTTAAATATTTTAAAATCCAATATCAAATATATACCAAATTATTCAATAAAAATTAATAAAATTAAATTTTTATTGATTTTTTTTATGAATTAATGATTTATATTTCTTAAACGTAAATATATTTTTATAAAAAAATTAATTCTGATTTGTTTTAAGTGTAATTAAAGAAATTTCAGGAGATACACCAATTCGGGCGGCAAAGCCTATAAACCCAAAACCAGCATTAACGTAAAGTGTGCAATCGTCAATTTCATATAAGCCCATAGTATATTTATATCTAAATTGAATAGGAGACCATCTGCAACTATGAAAATTAAATCCTAACTGCATACCATGAGTATGCCCCGACAGCACCAAATCGAATTTATGGTGAGGTAAAATATTTTCTTCGAGAGGATTAGGGTCGTGAAGCAATAAAATTCTGAAATTAATTTTATTAATATCTGCAACAGCTTTGTCAATATCGGCATTATTGCTAAATGGAGGCTTGCCCCAGTTATCAACACCAGCAATTGCTATAGTATCAGAATCTTTATAAATAATAATATTTGAATTTCTTAAAACAGTAAACCCCATATCGTTTAATATTCGTGCTACTTCGTTACTCATATTAGTATCAGGTTCTGAGTTACGCCATTTTAAGAAATCGTCCATATCGTGATTGCCAAGTACTGCAAATTTTCCATAAGGAGCATTAATATTTCTGAACATTTCTATGTAATCAGCAGCTTCATAAGGGTCGGTGTTAACCAAATCGCCTGTAAAAAATATTATATCAGGCTTGATATCAACAATTTTATCAAGTCCTTTTTTTACTAACGATTTATTGTTAAAACTTCCAAGGTGAGTATCCGAAAACTGAACTATTTTGAACTCATCAAAAGCTAATGGAACCTTATCTGACTTAATTATTACATTTTTTACTTTAAAATTTGTTTTCCCGAAACTCATTCCATAAATAATCGCAACAGCAAATAACAAAGCTAAAAGTAAACCTACACGAGTAATACCTTTATAAAATTTAATGGCAACTAAATAAATTATTTGTTTTCGTTTAAAAAACAATTTATTTAAAAAACGAATAAAAAAAGATATTAAAACACCTGTTACCCATATTAATCCAAATATTATTTTAGGCAAATAAACCAGCATTATAACAGCAGCTATAAAAAAATTATGCCTAAGCAAGCCCGAACTGCTTTTAGCAAAGCCTGTATATAAGAAAAGAGGGAATATTATAATTATAAAAATAATTGAGAATATCCAGTATCTTCTCGAAACTAATTGCCTTTTAGGTTTAGGTTTTTTATAATACAATGAATATAACGCAAAATAAGATGTTATTTCAGCAAATAGAAAGATAAAAATAAACAAAATTATTCTAAAGATAAATTCAGCTTGCATTTGCTAAAATTTATGTTTACTAAGCTGTTATAAACATCATTCTGTCGACCTGTAAGCCATCAATATTCATAAGTTCTCTTTCCAAATTAAGTATTTCGTTAGCACTGCCAACAAGCTCAAGAATTATTATATTTCCATTATTAGTTTTATCGTCTAATGTCATATTAATGTCGTTGAGTCCTAATCTTGTTCTGATAATACATCCATATTTTGAAAGAGTATTTTGCAACAGCAAAGCGTCTTTTAATCGGTGATTAATATAAAGTCCTAATATTCTTATTTCATTCATTTTTCAGATTTTTAAATAAACATATTTTAAAAAGATTCAAAAATCATTTTTCTAATTCTAATGCCACCAATTTGGGATAATTCTTCTTCGAGCTTATCCCATTCTTCTTTTTTCCCAGAAAGTTGCAATATTATAAAACCAATGCGACTACATTTTTCTTCTGATACTTCGTGAAACCCTAACCTTGATTTAATAATATGTGAGTATTTTGTTAAAACACTTTGTGTTAGTCCTGATTCTTTAATTCTGTCGAATATTTGCAATCCTAAAATACGAGTTTCGTCCATAAAATAAAATATTTAAATATTATTTACTTATATTCACACTAAAAATACAAATCTCTTTCACCTGATTTAATTCTTTCAATTCTGTTTCTCAGTTCAGCAACATCTTGATGCTTTTCGAGTTCATTAATATTTTTTTCAATAATTTCCCATCCTTTAATTTTAGTTGCTTCGGGGGCATAGTCCATCAAATATTCCGAAAGAGTAAGCATAGCGTTAGGCGAGCAATATCTTTTAATAAAACCTGGCACAGAAAATTCCATAAAATGTTCGCCAGTTCTTCCTAAGCGATAGCATGCAGTGCAAAATGAAGGCAGGTAATTATTATCAAGTAGCTCTTCAATAATATCGTTCAAACTTCTTGAATCTCCTATATGAAATTGTTCGCGGTTTAGGTCTTGTTCTTCATTAAGATTAGTAGAATAAGAACCTAATTCTAATTTAGTACCACCGTCTATCTGAGAAACACCAAATTGCATAACTTCTTTACGAACCATAGGATTTTCGCGAGCAGTTAATATCATACCTGTATAAGGAACAGCTAACCTTAAAATTGCAACTAACCTAATAAATTCTTCGTGCGAAGTCATGTATTGTTCGTCAATGTTAAGACTTGCTGCATTTTTAATTCTAGGAAAAGAAATTGTATGAGGACCAACGTCATAACATGCTTCTAAGTGGTTTGTATGACGTATTAGACCAAGTACTTCATAGCGCCAGTCATACAGTCCGAATAAAGCTCCAATACCAACATCGTCAATACCAGCTTCCTGAGCTCTGTCAAGTGATGTGATTCGCCATTCATAGTCTGCTTTTTTTCCACTCAGATGATATTTTTTATATATTTCGGGGTGATAAGTTTCCTGAAAAATTTGATAAGTTCCAATGCCTGCATTTTTAACAGTTCTAAAGCCTTGAATATCGAAGGGAGCAGCATTTATATTAACTCTTCTTATTTCGCCATTACCTTTTTTAACACTGTAAGCAAGGTTAACAGTATGGGCAATAAAATCTGCTGAATATTCGGGATGCTCTCCATAAACAAGTACTAAACGTTTTTGTCCATTATCTTCTAACGCTTCAATTTCTTTTATCATCTCTGCATCTGTAAGAGTTTTCCTGACAGCATCTTTGTTTGATATTCTAAAGCCACAATACTGGCAATTATTAGAGCATTTATTACCTATATATAAAGGTGCAAAAAGCACAATTCGGTTACCATAAACTTTTTCTTTAAGGTCTTTAGCACCTTGTTTTATTTCTTCAATAAGTTCTGGTGTATTTGCATTAATAAGAACAGCAGTTTCCTGAAGGCTCAGTCTGTTTTTATCAAGCGATTTAGCAATTACATCTTTAACCCTAACAGGGTCAGGTTTTGTATTATTTATATGACCCCATATTTCGTCAGGGTCAATAAAAGGTTGCATCCTTTTATCAGGTATGCTACATTTTTCGGGATTGAAAATCATGATATTTATTAATTAAAAAATAATATGTGCAAAAATAATAAAAAACAAGAGCAATTGCGTGATTAAGCAAATTAAAATTTATAAGAGAATCCAACAGAAAGTACTTCTTTAAATTGAATTCTAGGACCTGACTCATCAACAATTCCATCATCATTCTTATCAACGTCAATAATTATGTCATCATCATAAATAAGATGTGTAGCAATAGTGGTACTTATGAATTTATTGACTTTAAGCGAGATAAGTGTTTCCCAGTTTATATCAATATTCTGAGCTTCTTTGAGATAGTTAGAGAAAGCATCAACTTTGGTTTCTAAGGAAACATTTTTCATAATTTCTTTTTTGTATTGAACTTTGAGATAACCACCAAATTCAGCCCTCGTTTTTTTACCTTTAGTAATAACATTACCAATTGAATCGTATTCGGCTTTTTCGACACCAAAAGCTCCAACATTAGCTAATTCTTGATCATTAACATAAGTAATTTTACCAGTAAGAGGAGCAACAAAAACAGATAAGTTTTTATTTGGTTTATAATCCATACCAATAGAAACCAATGTATATGCAGGAGTAAGGAAGTCTGATATCCTGACAGAATCATTAGGATAATTATAACCGGCTGTCATCTGGGTTTTGAAGTTTAATAAAGCAGCATAATACCAATGTTCAGAAGCTTTACGCCCAAACTTAGATGTAAAATCTATTTTATCATCAGTTTTCATAAAATCAGATTCAGAGCCTTGCTTAAGAAGACCATAACCAACATCAAGTGAATTATCCCATGCAATATTATTAGCTTTATAATTAGCAAAAAGACTGAATAAACCATTAACAGCAAATGAATTTTGTCCACCGGCAGCCCAGTTAGTAAGTGATGTTTGAGAAATTCCGGTGTTTAACAAGCCGCCTGTTAACCAGCCTCTTGTTGTATCAACTATAACAGTTCTTAATATTTTCTCACCTTCAGTGGTTTGAGAATATATTCCACTAATAAACATTAACAGAGATATAAAAGCAAAAATTTTTTTCATAATAACAGATTTATAAATTTTATACAGGTTAATTTTACACAAAATTAATAAAATTATATAATATACTTTGATATGTTTTTTATTTACAATAAACAATTTTATTAGTTCTTAGAAAAATAATAATAATTTATTTTTTAAAGTAATAAGTTAAAGAATAGTATAATTAGATTTTTAAAAAGCCTAATCACAAGATAAACAAAGTTTTAAAAAATCATTTACAACCTTATCATCAAATATTACATAGTTACCAAATCATACTACGTAGTTGTTCATTTCTGCTTTTCTTATCCTTAATTTTATTATATTTTTGTTAATGTTTCAATTTCATTTAATAATAATTAAAATTAATTCATTATGGAAAATGCAAAAAAAATGTTTAACTGCAGCAATATGGATTTGTTGCTGACAGCTAATACAATTGCCGAGAACTTTAAGGACAACATTGATGAGTTGTCGGAGGCTAACGACAATTGGAATGGAACCTATGCTGACGATTTGAAAGCACGAATAGACAATGCCATCAGAAATCACATAGGTGTTAACCCTCGCAAAGATTTACGTAATGCAACGTTAAATCTTAACAAATTGATTGCGGATGTAAAAAATGATTTGTCATCATTTAAAGTATCCGTTCAATCATTTTATCACGAACAACCTGATAAAATAGAAGAGATTTTTAATAATTTAGGGGTTAAACACTATTTTAGAAAATCAACTTCTAAAAGTCAGGGAAACTTTATCAAAATGCTTTGTACCTTTAGAACTAATATGACTGATGATTACCGCAAGGAATTTAAAACTATTGGTATTAAAGATAGCATTATTGATAATATTATTAATAAAGCTGATGCTATTGAAGCTGCCAATGTTTTACAAGAAAAACTAAAAGGTGTTGCAATTATAATTGCTTCCGATAACATTGCTTTATACAATTCTATTTTCACTGAAATAATAGGTATCTCTAAAATTGCAGCAGCTTTTTACAGAAAAAAACCTGCTAAGAAAAATTTATTCACTTTTACAAAAATTGCTCGTATTGTTAGAAACACCAAAAAATTAGATGATTTTAACCAAAACGACGATGTTTCGCTCGCCAGCGAAGATTCTTTACCTACTGAAACTGAATAATTGTGATCTTTATTTCTTGTGTTATTATGCAGCAACTTTTTTTATGAGTTGCTGCATTTGTTTATTAGTATTTATATTAATTCGTATTATTTGTTTTTTCATGATTATATTAAAGCCTCTATAAGATATATAACGTAACATTTTAGTATTTACCAAACAATAATTTTACATAAGCAAAACCCAATTTAGATTTACCCGAA
>CAZDEU010000060.1:7838-14574 GCA_964504265.1 uncultured Bacteroidales bacterium | reverse complement strand
TATGATACTCTTATTTAGAATGGTTCTAAATAAGCGTTCCTTCGTCAAAAAAATGTAAAAATACTTGACTTTTGGAAAAAGGGAAAAAGGGAGAAAAATAAAAAGGTGCTGTATAACATAAAAATATATTGTTTTATATGTTTTACAACATTGACTTTGACCATTAAAAAATCTTACCTTTGAATCATAATAACTGGCGAGCCTGATGCTATAATAAATCTCAAAGGCATGAGTGAATAATATGTCAAGGGAACAATACAAAAACAAATGTTTAAGAAACGAAACGATTTGGAATGAAAATAATCGGAAGGCTATCAAATTATTTTATGAAAATAGAATATCTATTAATAGACTATATGATTTGACCATGTTTGAAAAATGTATGTACCGAGTAGAATTTTTTGGGATTATGAATATATATACTACAGGAAAAATTGAAAGTGGTAAATTGATCAAGATTAATGGTAACTACGATTATTTGAGTAATATTCACTACCTTGCTAATAGCGTAATTCAGCTATATAAGGTTAGGTATTACTTTAGCGATGGTACAACTTTATTAAATACCAGATCTCTATATGGTATGAAATGGAGCTTTGATCAAATCAATAGACTTTTCAACCTAGAGCTTATAGGACTTTTTTTCAAACATTTAAGAGGTACAAAAAGAAGAAGGTTTGTTTCATTATTAAAGTGCTTAATTGAAACTAGATATAGTGGTTTAGAACTCGATAAACTTATTGATTATGCTAGTTAGTATCAATCCTTTAGAAACTCGTCAACAGTTTAACACTAGAATAGTCAACTTACTACTAGCCAAAGAAACTATACTACTGTTAAACTATGATGTAATTAAATTTTTTGAATCTATGAGCATTCACCCCAAGTTACATTTTAAAATCTGCTCATCCACCAGGTTAAATTTTTCTCAACTATCCATAATTCATTAACTAAAACAAAAAAACAATGGCTAAAAAAGTAGAACTAACCGAAAACAAAAAAGCAAGTCCTTTCAGGACTGCTAGTAAAAATTTACCCTTCCACGATTTCAGCAAAGAACCTGAGCTGATTTGCAGGGTTGATAATAAGCTGATTTTGGGCGAAAGTGAACCCTTTGAGGTTTTTGAGATTACTGATGTTTTAACTGGTGAAAAGAAATTCTTAACCAATTCCTATAGCATAGGTCATGCGGTTGAAAAATGCAAGGCTGAAAGCAAGGATAGTGGGAATAACTTTACTGATTACGTATTTCAATTTAAGTTTATTGAAAAAACCTTGGTGAAAGGAAAACCTTTTAACAAAATTGATTGTGGCTATTGTACCTTTGATGAGTATCAAGACAGTCTTTAATAATTTTTACCCTATTGAAAATTTACTTTCAATAGGGTAATTTTTAACGCCTACGAATGAAGTAAAACCTTCCCTGGAATTGCACAGGCTATGGCGAAACAATGGCATAACTTTCTTATGAAAACGGATGCTTAGGTATTACCATGTTGCAATGGGTATGGCGATGATGGCAAAAGATATTTTTCCACCAGAAAGAAATCGCTATACATACAAACGAAAAGAAAAGAAAATAGGACGCAATGAGCCATGCCCTTGTGGTAGTGGGAAAAAATACAAGAAATGCTGTGCGATGGCAAATGAACGCTAACGGTAGGCGTGTAAACTGTCGTTTTAATGCAGTTTTACACGCTGTTAGGTGTCTGTATTTTTTAATTTTTTAGGGAGGGAAATAAAAATGGATTTAGAAGAAAAAGCAATAATATTTATACATACGGTTGCAAATGCTACCGACAAACCATTATTTGCAGGTAATTCAGGCGGAAAAGATAGTGCCGTAGTTGATTATTTATTGCAAAAATCAGGCATCAAATACACTTCAATTTATGCCAATACAACTATTGACCCAATTGGCACAATAAAGCATATAAGAGAAAACTATCCACATACAGTAATAATGCAACCAAAAGAAACATTTTACCAATTAGTTGAACGCAAAGGATTACCGACAAGATTAAACCGCTATTGCTGTGAATTTTTGAAAGAATACGTGTCGGTTGGTAAAATTATATTTGAGGGTGTTCGTAGTTCTGAAAGTAAGAACCGACAAAACAGAGATTACGTTCAATGCGATAATCGAAAATGGCAAAAAGGAAGCCAACACGTTTACCCTATTTATGATTGGACTGATGAAGATGTTTATTCATTTATTGCAGAAAAACAGATAAAACTTGCACCACATTATGAAACAGGAGCAAAAAGACTTGGCTGTGTTGGCTGTCCATTAGTTAGTCGAAAAGGTGCAAGAGAAAAAGAATTTGAACTTTATCCAAAATATTATGAAGCGATTAAACGAGCAATTACAAAAGGAATGAGTAAAAATCCACAATGGAAATTAACTTGTGCCACAGATGGAAACGGAGAAATTGCAATGCAATGGTGGTTGAGTGGCAAAACAATGAACGAGTTTTTTCCAAACGGTTTTGAAAAAACCGAAGCGGGGTGGCAAAAAAATTAAAAAATATTGCACCTAACGTTGGTACTATGCGCTGCACGGCTTACGAACAAACGTTTCAAAATAGCACTTACTTGTCCGCCGTGTTGCGTATAGTACGTGTTAGCGTTTCGTGCTTTATTTCATAATATTAACTTTTAAAATATAAACAAATGAAATACATTGATGATTTAAGTTATTCGAACCTTGTAAACATCATTCAAGGAGAAGAAATAAAAGGTGCTGATGTTTTAAACTCAATAGCTTGCGAAATGGAGGAAAACAATAAAGTTATTGAAAAATTAGAAAGCGATTTAGCTTGTGCTAAAGGCAGAAAAGATTCTTTAATTGAGGGTTCTAAAAGAGTTCTTCAACATCTTAAAAAAGAAAGTCCGTTGGCTGTTCAAAGGCAAGGATACATTGTTGTAGTGACTAATGAAAACATCTCAATTGAACGCAATGTCATTTAGCATGAACGCTAACAATTTAATAAAATTATTTTCAGCTAATTTTATTTACAGTTAAAAAACTCTAATGAAAAAAATATCTCCTAAGCTGAAAAAACAGCTATCCAACAAGCTTGAATCTACTCAAAAAAGGGTAAAAAACGAGTATGTTATCTATCGAAGCAAGAAAGAAAAGATACTTTCTCGAAAGTTGAATAGTTCCACTAAGCAAAGGCTGATCAAGAAAGCTTATCAGGAAACTATATTCAAGGTAAAAAAGGATTACCACCATTACAGGGAATATAAGTTTAACAAAATACCCTCCAAGATCTACTATAAGGATAGTTCAGGGTTTTTTATCCCTAAAAATTCGGATAAGAAATTTTTCTTTGACACGTACAGGGTTAAAAGATTTGACAAACCCTTTATAGTCAACAAAATTATTGATCGCTACTTGGAGAGCCATAAACGTTTTAACAAGATTATTCTCATTGGTCGCTTCAAGAATCTGCAAACTGATGAGCTGTTTTTTCATTCGGTTGTTCTCAACCCGGAGAGCTTAAAGTATTTACCTGATCAAGATTTGTTTAATGAGCTGGTCAATGATTTGAGCCTGAATAAGAATTACTCGGATGAATTTGAGCTGATGGAATTTTACATTAAAATATTCGAGTGATGAAATATACCCAATTCATTGAATCGGTTAAAAAACTACCCAAACCATTTAAAAAGGGTAGCCTATCGGTGGTTTACTTAGATTTATTCAAAACTGAAATCGAGTTAAATTACCTGCCTACCGGTGGTGGTATGCGGTCTTTATTTTTTACGGATTTGAAACAATAAATTAAAAATATATGAACACAAAAAGAATTAAAGAAATACAAAGAGAAACTGCTTATCCAGATAGCATAAGCGTTCAACAAGCCTTGTTAAAAGTATGGAACGAATGCGAACAGGTATTTGAAAAAAGGAATAATCAATTTTTTCGGGTGGAAAATAAGCTAAAAACTTCATGGTTAAACTTTCTCACAAATCAAATCAATGAGGGTGCTTCGAACTGCAAAAAAAATAATGACCAATCAGCAAATTTATAAACGGCTTTTTGTGTTTGACGTAGAAACGACCAAGCTCGAACCCCAGCCGAAAAATTTTGTTTTCGGGGTGGTTTACGGGTATAACTATACACGGGTAATCAGAACGGTGAAAGGGTTTAGGCAGGAATTTACCAAAAAGAAGTATAAGGGTTGTTATATGTTTGCTCACAACGCTGAGTTTGACCTTTCCACCATCTATGGGAATATCTTTAAAAACTTGGATAGTTCAGCAATATTCAATTCCGGTAAGCTGATTACCGCTAAGCTAGGTGGTTTGACCTTTGGAGATAGTTTGAATATTTACCCTAGTAAGTTGGAAAACATAGGTAAATTGATGAATTTAGAAAAGCTGACCAATGAAAAGGTGAAAAGCAACCGACTTAAAAAAAGTAATATCACCAAAGAGGATATTGATTACTGTACTAGAGATTGTGAGATTATCTTTGAGGCGTTATTTAAGATTTTTTCGCACGTGGGAATAATCAAGCTAACCATTTCTAGCCTCTCCATGTACGACTACCGAAAAAATTATTTAAATATGGATTTATGCTTTTCTGACAAGGTGGATGATTTTTACCAATCGTACTATGGGGGTCGTACCGAAGTTTTTCAACTTGGAGAAACGAATTCAACCGTGTATGATATTAACAGCTTGTACCCTTATGCTATGCTAAATTGCGTTTTTCCATCGGTGAAAGATTTAAAGAGGGTGGAAAAACTGGACAAAAAATATTTATTTTATTTGATTCAACGCTATGAGGGGTTAGTACATTTAGAGCTGAATCATAAGGAGAGCTATTTTGGGTTTATCCCGGTGAAGTACACCAATAGCCGGAATGAAACGAAGCTGATTTTTCCTGTTGGGAAGTTTAAGACTACGATCAATTTCAACGAGTTACGGTTTGCACTAAAAAATAACATGGTTGAAATAGGTAAAATAGGCTATGCTGTTTACGGGCTACCTATTATTTCACCATTTCAGGATTTTGTTACCAATAATTACAACCAGCGCAAAGAATCAAAAAATGACTTGGAAAAGCTAATCATTAAGTTGAAGCTGAATAGTTTGTACGGTAAATTTGCCATGAGAAAAAAGTTTACCAATACTTATTATGATTGTATCCCTTTTGACCTCATCAGCGAGTTAGAAAAAACCGAAATTTACCATAAAATAAAGCTATTCAACCATGAACGTAACGACTGTTTTATCGAAACGGAAAACCAAAAGTTTAAAAATTCATTCTTTGCCATTCCTGCCTATTCGAGCTATATTACATCATACGCAAGAATAATTTTACTACAAAATTTGCTGAATAATCAAAAAAATAATGTAACTTACTGTGATACGGATTCCATCTTTTTGGAGAAAGATTTTATAGGTGGTGTAGGGGTTGAATTAGGGCAATTTAAAAAGGAAAATAAACAGGTGAAGGAAATCAAGGGGTTAAAGCACTATACCTATTTGGACTTGGAAACTCACCAGCTAAATGAAACGCTGAAGGGGGTATCAAAGAACAGTATAAAGATTAATGATACCACGTATAAAAAGGTACAGTACTACAAAACCTTGGAATCCTTACGACAAAACAGGGAAACAGGTTCAAAAAAGGAGGTAATCAAGAGTATTACGGGAATTTACGACAAGCGAATTATACTACCCAACGGTCAAACTAAACCAATAACACTATGAAAAAACTAATCAACATTGTTAAAAATTTGCTCTTCCTTTGGGGGCTGGAAAAATCCCTATCGGTGGAGTATATTACTGTAGACTTGGAGAATCGACAACGGTTCAAGGTAAACGAGTTCTTTCACCTCTCCCAGCTGGAATTTAGAAAGCACTTGCACAACCTTAAAAAAAACCAGCAAATTGTGGAGATCTCCATTACGTACCGGGTGAATTACTTCAAAAAGGATTTAAAACCATTATAGTATGAACTACAAGGATCTAATTATCAAGGAGGTTGCTTCGCACTTTGCGAAAGCACACCTGAAACGGGTAAGGTTGATATATAACCTGTTGGAAAATTCCTGTAATGTTTACGGGCTAACATTGAACAACAAGGAACAACCCGTCAAGCTGGATACCAATGAAATCACCATGATTCAAAAGCTGCTGATCACCAAGGCAAAAAAGATTATAGGTACAAATTTTACCGAGCTGATACTATCCCTAAATGTTGAGAATAGAACGGTTAATACCTACATCATGAAAAACGGTGAATATCAACAAATCGAACTGTTATGAACGAGCTATTCTACCAGAGCCAATTTTTGAGCTGCAAGGAACGGTTTGAGAATGACAACTGCTTACAGCTTTCATTTACTAGCATTAAAAAATCGGAGGTGGAACGAATCAGCGAGATTTGTACTACTGAAAAGTTGACCTATATCATTACCATTCCCTATAATGGGTTAATTACCTTTACCATTACTAAACTTAACTAAAAAAACAATGACAAAAAAAGAGCTAAAAACCCTGCTGGAAAATAGCGGGGTGAAAGTAACCTCAAGCATGAACCGGGATACACTTTGGAGCATGGCTTTTGATAACGGGTTGATTCAAAACCCGAACCGATACAAGGAAGCCGAGCCGGAAGCCGAGCCGGAAGCCGAACCGGAAGCCGAGCCGGAAGCCGAACCGGAAGCCGAGCCGGAAGCCGAGCCGGAAGCCGAGCCGGAAGCCGAGCCGGAAG
>CAZDEU010000060.1:0-7738 GCA_964504265.1 uncultured Bacteroidales bacterium | reverse complement strand
CCGGAAGCCGAGCCGGAAGCCGAGCCGGAAGCCGAGCCGGAAGCCGAGCCGGAAGCCGAGCCGAAAAAGGATGAGTTTGAGGCGTTGAATGAGTTTGAACAACGGATTAAGAACGCTAAGGGGGCTGAAAACATTCAGGGGGGCGAAAAGCCCCTCTTGGAGAAAACCACAAGGAAGAAACGCAAGAAGGAAAGCAACCCGGAGCAAACCCGGCTGGAAGGGTATGTGCTAATTATCATGGTCGATACAGTATTTCCCTTTGCACTATCCTATATTCATAACTGGCTCGAAAAGCGGTTTAGCATTGAATCGCACTCCCTCATGCTAACTGATGAGCAAACCCGAAAGCTAGAACCCTTGGCAGATCAGGCAGCCGACTATTTAGCAGTGAATATCAACCCGATTACATCCTTCATCATTGTTACCGCTTTCATGTACGGTAATAACCTGATGCTAGTACGGGGTGAGATGGTCAAGAATTTACCTACGGTCAGACCACAACGAAGAAGGAGAGTAAAGAAATGAAGGGGTTAAAGGTTAGTAAAAATTACTGGGAATCTTTAAGTAAAATGGAGCAAACCTATATATTAAACCGCTATTCAAAGGATGGGTTAAGCGATTTAAAAAGGTTTATTTCAATTGCCAAAAAAAGGTTCTCAAAACAGATAGACATATTTTATGGCTATTTTTGTGTTAAGCTGAAGGATGGGCAGTCCTATAAGTTTACAGGGTTTGATACCAAACAATTCTATAAGATAGATTTATGAAGCTAGCGATTACCATTATATCAGTATCCCTGTTTTTTTGCTCCTGTTCATTCAGCCGAAACCTGAGTAAAAATTCTGAGGTGGTTGAAACCGTAACCACAAGGAATGTAGATACTACTATCAATGTACTTAACCCAATTCAACCTATTCTATTGACCGGAATGATTGAGGATACGCTAAAATTTGTTAGCCCCTACTTTACATTGATCACCTTTGTTGACCAGCAAAAAAAGAAAGTGGCTACCCAGCTAACCCCGGTGAGAACCTTGACCATCCCAATAAAGGTGAATGAACAGGTGAAAACAATCAAAACAGCTCTATCCAAGGAGGTTGAAACCAAGGTGAATAACGAGCTTAAGTTAGGAATATACTGTTTAATTGCCCTTGGGGTTATCCTGATAGGGTATAAAATTATCAAAATATGGGGGGAATAGTATCCATTTGCGTAGGGAAGCGCAAAACCGGGAAAACAACCTTTTCTAAAAAGATGTTATCCCTGAAACCGAAAAATTACCCGTGCGTAGTTTACGATGTGAACAATGAGTACAAGGAGTTTTACAGCGAGCCATTTATTGACTTTTTACCCTTCATGGATAAGATTGTCGACCTAAGATCTCATTACATTCTGATTGAGGAAGCAACCATATTTTTTAACCCTCGTGCAAGGGTGGAAGAGATGATCAACCTGCTGGTCAGGGCAAGGCATACCCAAAACATAATACAATTAAATTTTCATTCGTGGGCTAGCGTACCGGGAAACATTAAAGACTTGGTTGATTACATCCATATCTTTAAGACCAATGACAATGAGGATAAGGTACGTGTAAAGGTGGATAGGGATTACATTGTGAATACTTGGGTTGAGGTTAACCGAAGTAAGAACCCGTTTGAAATGAAAACAGTACGCATGGAGTAGAAAAAGCCCTCAGCTTAGAGGGCTTTTTTTACTAGATAATTCGAACTCGAAACCCTCTGAAGTATAGGGTTGTGGAAACCACAATTGGGGCAATGTTGTAAGCTAATGAGTGAAAAACTACAAGGCTACTATTATGACTAACAGAACCACTAACTATAAGATATCCGTAAGTGATATAGGTTACACCCCCCTCAATCCGGTAGAAGTAAACGTTACGATTTGCCCCCTCGTTGTTAAACCCGTTTGAACCTGAATTGATGAAAAAGACATTCGGGTTGACGTTGGTAAACACCTCATCAACAAAGCTGGTATTACACCCAAAAGCGATGTAAGGTTCAATACTGATGATTGTACCGTAACGCTTAATATCCTCAACGCATTGAAAGTAGGCTGGCTGGTTGTTAGAGTATAGGTCAAAAGGGTTATTCATGGTAGAAAGTTTTCAGAGTACAGGATAATTACGTAATAGCTGGTAGCCCCAAAAAATTTAGAGGTCGAAAAGCTCATTTTCTCAACGGTGATGGTTAGCTTTTCCCTACGCGCTAAAAATCGGTTGACCTGATTTTCTAACCCGGTTGGGGTATTTGATGTAAGTATAATGGCTTTCATTACTGAACTGTTATTTTATAGTACATAAATAGTAAGCACGTTGAAGGATTAGCTATCGCACCTGCTATAGCAATAGAGCTACATAGTATAGGGTTTATCTTGTCAGTATTGGGAATACTTGAGGTGTTGGATAATGACTTAAAATATATTATTTGGCTTACCCCTGCTAGCCTTCGCCTAATGGTCAATATTTTAGTAGATCCTTCAAGGTTATAAAAGTCCCAATTATATAGTAAGTAGTAAATTTTTTCATCCACATTATTCACCAGTTCATGCCCTGCATAATTATCCGAGTTAATATAAAATTCACCACTTTCGAATTTAACAATATTCTGTTTATTCAACTCTGCAATTATTTGGGCAACATAGGGTGAAATATAACACCCGTTAATAATATCTTTTATTTCAACATTCATATTCTCATCTTTTTTATTAGTTCAATCAGAGCAAAGATAAAAGGTTTTTTCTTTTTTAGATCCTTTTCCGTTCGCTCCAAATTTTTATACTTTTTAGTTCTAACATCCTTCCACAGTTTTACAATGGTTAGCATGGCTATAATAATCTGTAGAATGATGATGATACAGGTTAAGAGGTTTGAAAAGTTTGTAAAAAGGTTTCCCAGCTCAATTATTCCAATTGAGAAAAAACCGTAAAAACGGTTAAACATACTTTTCAGGGTTAATAATAATTCCATTTTCTCTAAGTTCTAAATGAATATGGTTTCCGATTCCTTCGCCGTATTTCTCATTTAAATTTTGTGCATACCCAATGACCTCACCCTTTTTGAAAGTTCTAAACTCCTTCACCGGGTTTAGGTAGAACAGCTTCAGTTCTAACCCCTCTCCTTTCCATATACCCCCAAGTAGGGTTTTATCATCCGGGTATGGTTTTGATACCCTGATAAACCGAAGTTCAAAAGGTGCTTTTATAGGTTGTCCGGGGTAGGTTAAAATATCTATACCCTGATGGGTGTAAACCTCTCCCGTGCTTTTTTTCCGGGAAGCCCCGAATTTTCCAGAGCCGAAACGGTCAACACCCCTCAACTTGAAGTTATCAACCATCCCTTTTAAGCTTTTAGCTTTTAGCATGATAACAAGAATGATGACAATAATAGCTGCTATGATATAGTTTCTATTCATGGCTAAATTTCTGCAAAGGATACCAGACTTTCCAGCCCAAAATCAAGGGCAAACTTTTTGAATTGCGGGGTTTTGACCAGCTTTTTGAATTGTTCAGTTTGCAACAGGTTCTTAAATTCGCTGGTTTTCGCCACCGACTTGAAGTTGTTCAGGGTTTGGGAGGGTTTACTTTCCACCTTCTTTTTAATTGCTTTAAGGATAACTATTGTCGCCACCGCACCCCCCAAGGCAACTATAAGATATTTTATCGTATCGTTCATTTCTTACGACGTTTAACCTTACGTTTTTTTCTATCCTCCACAGTGTACCCATGAGGCATTTTTAACCCTAAACTCTTTAAGGTTTCCTTGACGGTTTTCTGCTTTCGCATTGCTAAAAATGATCTAGGCATAACTTTAAAAATTAGGTAGTGAGTTAATAATAAACATCAGCTTGGATTTCTCCTTGTCGTTCAAGTCCTTCATAATATCAGCTTTCAGATCTGACCTATACTTAACATTGTAGGTATCAGCCAGCTCAGAGATGTTAGTTTTACTTTTCAATTTGGCAAAGGTGCTGTACAGTAAATCCTCATTCGTACCAAACCCTTTCAGGGATTTTCTAACGTCCTTAGCCAAGGCATCAGCAATTGAAACGCCTAGCGGTTTTGAGCTTTTACCCTTGTAGTAGCTGGGGTTGAAGTACACAGAGGTTGTCAAGCTCTCCACGGCTTTTTCCCTCTCCTTGTCGGCTTTGGTCTTGATCAACCCTACCTTGCCTGCCAGCTTAAACACCAAAAAAAGAATGATGAATATAACTACAAGGGTCAAGGCAATTTTTATCTTATCGTTAGTTTCCATTTTTTAACTTTTCAAATATAAAACTTTTCCGGTAATCTGATTTTTCAGATAATGTTAATAGGCTGGTCAGCCCAATTTGACTTTTGTTGTACCCTTTCTCCAACATTTTTTTTGCAGCGAATAAATCTGCCAAATGCTCCGATTTGTAGATATGGTGTCCAAGCTCGTGAAAGTAGATATTATCCCGAATGAACTTGGGGTATTTTCTGAAACTTGTATCAAACACGATCAACCCTGCATTATAGTAAATGGTGCATTTGTTTGGGTTATTCCTATAAATAATTCGATACCCCCTTAACGGCTTAAACCGTTCAGGGCTGGGCAGCTCGATGTTTTCGCTTTCAATCGGTTTGGGCAACTTCTGAATGAACCCCTTCACAATATACCTTCCCTTCGGGAGGTTGAAGAAAAGCCTTTTACCCCCGTCGATTACCATCGTAAACTTATCGGAATAGAATATTACCCCGTTTTCATCGTACACGGAGAACGGTAAAAGGCTTGAAAAGCCCGTTTTTTCGGTGAGAACTAAGGGTTTCACTTCCTGAACTTGAGGAATAGCATTACTGCCACCACCAGCACTGCCCCACCTATCAAATAGGTGTTCATGTTCCCCTTTTTAACAGGCTCTTGCTTTTTGGCTTCGGTTTGCAGGGTATTGACCACCTTATCTGCTGCGTTCGCTAGTACAACCTCCTCCTTCGGCATCACCTCGATAGGGTTCTTACCTCCTTTTTTGGCAGCTTTTTTCTTGGCTCTCCACTTCTTAAACCCAGCTACAATCCCTTTACCAACATTGATCAGGGTTTGTGCATCAGATACCCCAACAACGTTATCCGAATCAAAGGTACTATAATCCTGATTGAATAGGTAGTGATTGGAGAACTCATTCTCTTTCAACGGCTCGTAAGGGCTGGTCTTATCAGCTAGCTTGGAGATGTACAGGTTATAAAACTTCTCAATCACCTGATTGTTACTTAGTGATTTGGTGGAAAGCCCCTTCTGTTGTAACCCCTTCTTCATGGCAGGAATCAATGGGTTTAGAAAAGCGACAGAGGCTTGTCCAACACTCTTTTTACGTTTTTTAGCAATTAGTTGTTCTGCTTTCACCCCTCCCCGGACCGCTAACCCCATTGGAGAGTACTTCAACCCGGTTTTTACAATCTTGCTAAATAGCCTTTTCCTTTTTTTCTTGGGCTTGGCTTTGATCGTGGTGATCTTCGTTCCATCCTTCAACCTTTTGGAGGTAACTTTGACTATCGGTTTTTTTCTTTTCAAGGAAAAATCATTGCTTACTGTTTCGTCCATAATTTTATGTATTAAGATTTGTAGTTACTTAATTTTTAAAAGGGTAAAAATGTACTGGATATTTTGACAATCAAATTCAACGTACTGATTGATCATCAGGTTTTTATCAAGTATAATATTTAGCGGTATATCTACAATTGTCTGTTGAAAGGATGAGGGTAATACGTACATTCGAAGGTCAATCGAATCGGTAATAATTTTCCCGTTAATACTTTGTTTGGAGAATAGCAAAGGGTTTTCGAGCTGAGTAATATTAGCATTATTGAAAACAATTTTAATATTCTCAATTAAATAAACATTGTCAGCCAAATTATTTAAAATTGTTCCATAACCAATAGAGTTATTTCTTATATTCAAACAAAAATCATAATTATTAAATCCATCATTATTAGTTGCATTTCTTACAAGATCGCCAAATCTCATTACAATACCATTAAAATTAAAATTGCCATTAAAGGGGTGTATTCCGTTTGCGGGGGTTCTCCATAAAGGAATTAAAGGTAATATAATGTTAAGTGAGGTAAAATAAGAACTAAAATAATCGGTTAAACCAAATAAAGTTAAAGGAAATTTAGTCTGTAAATTAATAGGTAATAAATTTGGATTAGATATAACATTATTAATGGCAACTAATGAAAAAAAATTTAATGATAACTCTAATTTTTCCAAATTTTTATAGTTCTTTTTGGGTAAAAAATCCTTCAACTTGGGATCCTCACTATCCAAAGCCTGTATATTCTCCAAAAGCTGTACCCTACTCCTTTTCATTTTTACCGTTTAGAAAAAAGGGCAAGGGAAAAAATCCTTTGCCCTTTCATTCAACAATAGCCAAAATATGATATAAACACTAACTCTATAGGCTCATACCGGCTCTTAACAACTTTTCAATGGTGATCGTCCATGAGAGCTGAACCACGTCAAAGTTAACCGGGAAGTACAACCCAAAATACTTGTTAACCAATAACCTGAGAGCCATGTCAGCAATATTGGGGTTAAATGTCCCACCCGTAATATAGGTATTGGGGTCAATGGTATCCCGTGCCACCTTACCAAAAATAGATTGGGTCACTACAGTAATCTGATTTTGTAGCTGGGCAATCTGAGCCACCGGTACGGTATACCGAATCATGTTGATACGAAATACATCAGAGTTGATGGTATTCAACAGGCTAGCATAGGGTACGTTATTACAATGGATAATTACCTCAGCAGCTATCGTGGTAGCAGCAGCCCCGGCAACAAAACCGTTCATAGGAATAACCAGCACCAAATCACCAGCCTGAGCCTGGTTGAAGAAGATCGAACCAACAGCGTAATCCACCCCAGCAGCAGCATGAGGGAGAGGGTTGTAATCGACTTCGCCTTGTCCAACCACAATTTGCTTCATATCGGCTATGTTCCACCCGGCCGGGATAATGGTGTTTCGACCAGCGCTGAACCCTGCTTGCATATCGTTTGTTCCGAACATGAAAGCAGGTACCTGGGTTTGTTGTGCTACAGGAAGGGCAGCAGCCAGCACGTTAACAGGAGTTCCGACAACGGCTTGTGAGTAGTACCGGGTAGACACGTTGACAGTGATCTCGGCTTTGAACTCCGGGTTGCCTACAATCCCGGCAAGCTCAGCACCCAAAGCAGGGTTGCTTGACCCTTTGACCTTTGAAAGCTCAAGGTTATCAAACCCTCCCAGCTCGGCAAGTAAATTTTTTTGATATTCAGTCATAATTTTTGATTTTTAGGTTAAAAAATTTACCTGTCTTTTATTCCTCGTCGTAACTTTCTTCCCAAGTCGATTTGGCAATAAACTTGTTATACACAATTTGGGCGATAATAAATCCGATTGCAACGGCAAGAGCTTCCATTAAAAATTCTTTCATGATTTTTGATTTTTTAGTTTAGTATAAAAACAGAATGATAAAATTTCAAACTCAAAGTTAACCCTTATTTAGAATGTTTCCAAATAAAAGGGTAGTAAAATTATTGAATTTTGCAAATTTTTTTGACGAAATTTTTTGTTCCACGTGGAACAATATATTTTTATGTTATACAACACTTTTTTATTTTTCTCCCTTTTTCCCTTTTTCCAAAAGTCAAGTATTTTTCCATTTTTTTGACGAAGGAACGCTTATTTAGAACCATTCTAAATAAGAGTATCATACTGTATAT
>CAZDEU010000059.1:0-14591 GCA_964504265.1 uncultured Bacteroidales bacterium | reverse complement strand
TATGAACTTTACAAACTTTATGAACTTTACAAACTTTACAAACTTTATGAACTTTCTACTGTTTAATCGTAAATTTTAATAGAACACAGATAACACTGATGCAACGGATTAACGCGGTTTTTTTTAATCCTATTATTTCAAAATCTCCGTAGAAGCGATTTATGGTAGAATAATTAGCAATATTTTAACTATTTTTGTAAATGTTTAATCCAATATTAATTTTAACAAAATGAAAAAAATATTTAAAGAAAATGTATATGAAATAGTTTTTATTTTGTTTATGATTTTAATTTCTGCCTGTAATCAGCCCGATAATCGTGAAGAAGATAAGCCAACTCAAGCAGATGATAAGAATACTAAATCAAGCATAAAATTAAATGTTTCTGACGATATGTTTAGTTTGGCTGAGGTTTGGATTAAGAATTTTGAGTTAAAAAACAGTAGTTGTAAGATAGATTTAATAAAAAGTGATACGTTTAATATTAATGAACCCAATTCTTTGCTTGTTACTAATTCATATTCAGATGAATATGAGAATATTAATAAAATAAAAATTGCAAAAGATATTATTGTTACTATATTTAATGATAATAATCCATATATACAAAAATTAGTTTTTCAGGGTGTTAAACCATCCGAATTAAATGAATTATTATTTATCGGTAATATTAATTCTTGGGCAAAACTTGTAGAGTCGCAAACAGGTAAAGAACCTATTATTATTTATCGCCATAATGATAATTCAGGAATAGTTAAAGCATTTAAGAGTTATCTGAAAGTTGATGATAAAAAAATGAAAGGCAAAATTTTGAATAATGATAATGAAGTTATAGAAAATGTTAAAAATAACATTATGGGATTAGGATTTTGCAGCTTTAATAAAGCTTACACAACAAGTGGTAATTTCAGAACGCAAGGGATTTATATTTTGCCCATTGACAAAAATTCAAACGGCATTGTTGATGACGATGAGCATATTTTTGACCGTAAGGATATTTTGATAAATGCTTATAAGAACGGAAATTATATAGACGAACTAACAAGAAATACTTATGTATTTTATAATCAGCACACAAAAGATAAAACTGCACTTATATTTATTAACTGGCTTTTAAGTGAAGGGCAAAACTATATTGAACAATTTAATTTAATCCCCTTGTCTGATAAAGAAATGAAAGAAGAAAAACAGAAATTAGGGAATTAACATTTAATCACTAAATTTTTTTTATGATAGAGCATATTTTCGTAGATTTAGACGGAACCGTATGGGATTTGACTTCAGATTCAAAAAAAATTCTGAGACAAATTTATTCTGAGATTTCAAAAGACTATAAGCTCCCTGATTTTGAATTGTTTTATTTTAATTATAACAAAATAAACTTAGATTTATGGAAAGAATATAAAAAAAATAAAATTAACAGGGCAATGCTCGAAGCAAAAAGATTCAAAGATACTTTTAATAATATTGGCGTTTTTTACGATAATATTATTCGTTTTTTTGAAACTGAATATTTATTACGACTACATAATAATACTACCTTATTTGAAGGTGCTTTTGATGTAATTAAAACACTTTCTAAGTATTATAAAATACATGTTATTAGCAATGGTTTTAAAGAAGTTCAATATAAAAAAATGAAAGATACAGGACTTTCTGATTTGTTTACAAATATTTTCATATCGGAAGAAGTAGGAATAATGAAGCCTGAATTAGAAATGTTTTATTATGCAATGAAAACTTCAGTTACTAATGTTGAAAATTCATATATGATAGGCGATGACATACAAACCGATTTGTTACCAGCAAAAAAAATAGGAATAAAGCAAATATTTTTTAATCCATTTCACAAAAAAAATGAACACGATTTTACATTAACTGTAGATAAATGGCAAAAAATTGAAGATTATTTCTTAAACAAATTAGCTTTGTCTGAAAACAGCAATAGTATCAATGCCACCTCTAACCTTTTGTCCTAATTTTACTTTAATTTCTGAATCAATAGGCAGAAAAAAATCTACTCTGCTTCCAAATTTTATAAATCCAAGTTCTGAACTTTGCTGCATATAATCACCTTGCTTGGCATAACAAACAACACGTCGGGCTAGAGCTCCGGCAATTTGTCTAATTAATACTTCGTTGCCTTTATTATCTTTTACTACTATGGTAGTTCTTTCATTTAATTCTGATGATTTTGGGTGAGAAGCAATAATATATTTACCTGGATGATATTTATGATATGTAATATACCCCGAAAAGGGCACCCAGTTAATATGAACATTATATACAGACATAAATACAGAAATCTGAATTCTCTTATCTTTAAAATATTCATTTTCAAACACTTCTTCTATTGCTACTACTTTGCCGTCGGCAGAACTCAAAATCAAATCTTCATTATAAATATAATCTCTTTTGGGAACTCTAAAAAAATAAATTATGATAAATAAAATTTTAAGAATTATAATATAAGCTATTACATGTACAAAGGTTTGAATTGGAGAAATTAAATTTATTGCCATCACTAATATAGCGGTAAGCATAAATGTAATATTAATAGTTTGATTTCCTTCGCGATGTAACTTCATAATTTGTTCTTAAAAATTTATTTAAAATTAATAAAAAAATAAAATTAAATAAGTAAAAATAGCTGGTGCTGCAAATAAAGTGCTGTCGAAACGGTCTAAAACACCGCCATGACCAGGGAAAAAATCGCCAGAATCTTTCAAACCTTTGTTTCTTTTCAACAACGACTCAGTTAAATCTCCAAAAGTACCGAAAACGATAATTATTATTGCAAAAATAAACCAAAAATAATATTTCTCGAAAGGATAATAATGTTGCAAAATAAAAGCCGAGCTTAGAGAAATAATAGCACCTCCAATCAAGCCTTCGGTAGTTTTTCCGGGAGAAATAGAAGTACAAAGTTTGTGTTTTCCAAAAGCTTTTCCACTTAAATAAGCGGCTGTGTCATTAATCCAGATTATTATAAAAAATACTAATAAAAATAAATGTTCTGGAAAATCGTAACTGATAGAAATTTTTGGAAAATAATTTAATAATGAAAAGGGCAATACTCCGTATAAAATCGAAAATATATAAAATAAAAATGTTAATAAAAAATTTTCTTTTCTAGTAAAAAACAAAATTATTAAAAGTAATATAGGTAATAATATGAATAGAAATAAATATTTTTCGTAAACATAATATTTGGAGGCTATTGTTATTGTTATATATGTAATTATACACAATATATACAATATTTTATTTTCCGATTTTTTTAATATTACAGGCGAAAAATTTATTAACTCTTTTACTGCAGCAATAGTAAAAACAAGAAACAACACAGAAAAAAGCCACGAATTGACATAAATTGCAGCCAATATGCACAGCACAAAGAAAAAACCTGTTATTGTTCTTTCTGCAAAATTATTTGTCAGGGACTTCATTTTTAATTATTGTAATTGCTTTTTCCAAATCTGTTGATTTTACATAAAGCTCTGCTTCTCCTATCAAGTAAGATGAGTCTTGCTTGTTTATTATATGACTTTCTATGTTCTCTTCCTCTAATATTATTTGTATATGTTCAATTTCATATATTTTTTTTGAAGAAAAAACAATTACCCATTCATTGTTTAGTGTCATTTTATGTATATTATTTATTGTCATCTATTAAAAAAACGAAAATATTTTTTGGACCATGAGCCCCCATTACCAAAGTTTTTTCAATGTCGGCAGTGCGTGAAGGTCCTGTAATTGTTGATATCATTGATGGCATTTTTTTACCATATCGATTTTTTATTCCTGCAAGTGCTTCTTTTATTCCTGGTACTATCTGTGAGCAAAATGCAAGAACAATATGTGCTTCGGCAAAGGCAGGCATTCGTCTGCCACATTTTAAACCAGTCGATATTACAACGCTGCCAAAACGAGATATCAAAGACTCGCAAAAGGTAATACCAACCTTGATTTTAACAATTTCTTTAGGATTAGAATTATATTTAATTTTTGCTGCATCTAAAAAAGTTTGTATATCTTTATCAAAAGTAAAAATATCGGTCATATTATATTCTTCAACAAGGCTTTTCAGATTTAGCATAGCTGTTTTTTCGTCAGGGCAGTAAATAAATTTACCTCCAACAGCCGTAAAAGCCTTTGCAAAGGCTACTTCTTTGTTTTCATCGGGTTCATTAAAGACCGACTTCTCACTGTCAATTTTCGGGAAAGGATTATCTGATTTGTGAATAATCGCATTTCTGACCTTTTTAAGAATTTGTTCCTTTGTTGTTGTTTCTTCCATTATATTGCCCGTTATTTTGATGTGAACCATCGGAAGTTGTATTTATATCATTTTTATTAATTGCTTCTGTTACAGCAGCATCATTATCTTTGTTTACTTCATCATTTTTTATACTGTCGGCAGATGTGTTAGAATTATTGATAAAATGAGTTTTTTCTTCTTCAAAAGGTCTTTTGCCAAAAATTTCTTCAAGGTCTTCTTTAAAAATTACTTCTTTTTCTAATAAAACTTTAGCAAGTTTTGAAACTTTATCCTTGTTTTCAGACAAAATATTTTTTGCTCTTTCATAAGCATTTTCAACTAATTTGCTAATTTCTTCGTCAATTATGAGAGCTGTTTTTTCACTATAAGGTTTGGTAAAAGAATATTCAGACTGTCCAGTAGAATCATAAAAACTAATATTCCCGATTTTGTCGTTAAGCCCAAAGTAAACCACCATCGAATAAGCTTGTTTGGTAACTTTTTCTAAATCGTTTAATGCACCTGTCGAAATTTTGCCGAAGTTAATTTCTTCAGAGGCTCTCCCCCCTAATGTAGCAGTCATTTCGTCATACATTTGTTCAAAAGTTGTAATTTGTCTTTCTTCAGGAAGGTACCAAGCAGCACCTAATGCTTTTCCTCTTGGAACAATAGTAACTTTCACTAGAGGGCTTGCATATTTGAGCAGCCAGCTAACAGAGGCATGACCGGCCTCGTGAAAAGCAATAACTTCTTTTTCGTGAGGTGAAATAATTTTGTTTCTCTTTTCGAGTCCACCGACAATTCTATCAACTGCGTCTAAAAAATCTTGCTTTTCGACGGTTTCTTTATTTTTGCGTGCAGCAATAAGTGCAGACTCGTTGCATACATTTGCGATGTCGGCACCGGAAAATCCTGGTGTTTGCTTGGCAAGAAATGCAGAATCAACACCTTCGCCAAGTTTTATTGGTCGTAAATGAACATTAAAAATAGCTTTTCTTTCTTCTATGTCGGGCAGTTCAACGTGTATGGTTCTATCGAAACGACCAGCTCTCAACAAGGCTCTGTCAAGTACATCAGCTCTATTGGTTGCAGCAAGTATAATAACACCTTGATTATTGCCAAAACCGTCCATTTCGGTCAGCAATTGATTAAGAGTGTTTTCCCTTTCGTCGTTAGCACCTGTCATTGGGTTTTTTCCTCTTGCTCTGCCAATTGCGTCAATTTCATCAATAAAAACTATACAGGGAGCTTTTTCTTTGGCTTGTTTAAATAAATCTCTTACCCGCGAAGCACCAACTCCAACAAACATTTCAACAAAATCGGAACCAGAAAGTGAAAAGAAAGGTACTTTTGCTTCGCCTGCAACAGCTTTTGCAAGTAATGTTTTGCCAGTGCCGGGAGGTCCTACAAGTAATGCTCCTTTAGGGATTTTGCCGCCAAGAGCAGTATATTTTTTAGGATTTTTAAGAAAATCAACTATTTCCATTATTTCGACCTTAGCTTCTTCTAAGCCTGCTACATCCTGAAAAGTAACATTAGGACTTGTGTTTTTGTCAAATAATTGAGCTCTTGATTTTCCTACATTAAAAATTTGACCGCCTGCTGAACCTTTCCCCATCATACGCATAAAGAATATCCATAGTCCCACAAGTATTAATATTGGGAATAACCAACTTAATATTTCGCCACCCCAGTTTTTTCTCGTATCGTATTCAACACCAACTACTTTATGTTCCGATAAAATTACTTCTTTCTCTTTTGCCGATTTACCTATTGTATCTTTTTGTAAAATCTCTTTTTGAACGTTATGGACTTTTTCCTCAAAATTATCAACTGAGCCTATTTCAAAAGTATAATGTGGGCCAGGATTAGCTGTATTGCCAAATCCTTTAGTGCTAACATCTTTAAATACAGAATCTTGCAATGCCTCTTTTGTTAAAAATATTTCAGCACGTTCACGATTAACAACAATAATTTTTTCAACTGCTTTGCTTTCTAACATTTTTTGTTGAAATTCAACCCATGTAGTTTTTTTTACATCACCACCCCAGTTAAAAAACTGTATACTCAACAGTACAAATGCTAAAATACCATAGATCCAGTAAAAACTAAAACCTTTCTTTTTGTCGTTGTTAGGTTTATTGTTTTCCTGTTTATTATGTTGATTTTGTTGATTTTGTTCTTGATTTTTCATAAAAATCTTTATAAATTATATTATTCACTAATATTAACAACACTACCATCGCCCCATAATTTTTCTAATCTGTAAAAAATTCTTGCTTCAGGCTGAAAAATATGCACAACTACGTCAATATAGTCAAGCAGAATCCATTCTGAATTTTCAAAACCTTCTTTGTGCCAAGGTTTTTCGCCCGTATTTTTTCTAACAGTTTCTTCTACTGAATAGGCAATAGCTTCTGTTTGAGTACGCGAATTGCCATTGCAAATTACGAAATAATCGCAAACCCCAGCTCCTGTTTCTTTTATGTCAAGGCTAATGATATCTTGCCCTTTCTTAGCTTTTATACCCTCAACTATTGAGTTAAGTAAATTATTACTTTGTTTTTTTTTGTTTTCTTTTGCCATTAAAATTCTTTAATTATTTGCAAAATTACATAATTTTGTGATAATTACGACATAAGTCAAACTAACTGTTTAACAAACTGATAATTTTACAAAAAAGTGTTGAATATATTAAAAAAAATTAATATTATTTCTTTTCTTGAATTAGAATCTACTAATAATTACGCTAAGGAACTTATATCAAAAGATAATCCAGTTGAATGGACAATAATTAATGCTGATTTTCAGACTGCAGGTAGAGGTCAACAAGGAAATAGTTGGGAAAGTCAAGCTTCTGAAAATCTGACATTTTCTATTATTCTTAAGCCAGTTTTTTTGCATCCTTCACAACAATTTAATTTAAATAAAGCTGTTTCGTTAGGTATTTCTGATTTTTTGAAAAAATATAATATTGATAATGTTAAAATTAAATGGCCCAACGATATTTATGTTGATAATAATAAAATTGCAGGTGTGCTTATAGAAAATACTATAATAGGTTCTGAATATTCTTATAGTATTATAGGTATTGGAATTAACATTAATCAGTTAAATTGTTCGACAAATATTAAAAATTTTACTTCATTACGAAAAATTACTCGGAAATATTATTATAATAATAAGTGCTTAAATGATTTATTAATATGTATTTATTCTAGATATTTAAAACTTATTGATAATCCTGAAATTATTGATTCAGATTATTACGAAAATCTGTATTTATTGGGTAAAACAAAAAAGTTTATTATAAATAATAAAAATATTGAAGCTACTATTACAGGCGTTAATGAATACGGAATGCTTTTGCTAAAAACACAAGATAATAAAGAGTTTTGTTGTAATTTTAAAGAAATTGTTTTTACAGATTTTGGTTCTTGAAAATCAAAATCCACCGTTTTCTGCAAATTCTTTTAAACGTACAACAAGCAAATCTACAAAATTTTTAAGCGGTTTGGTAGCCATCATCTTAATCATTGGCGGTAAATCGGCAATAAAATTTATATTTACCTGAGTTGTATTATCGGTAATTTTATTTAATAAACAGTGCATAGTAAATTCTATAGGTGATGATGTGTCTGATTTAATTCTGATTTCAGAATATGGTATTCTTTCATCAATTTTCATTGATATGCTTGCCATTGCTTGAATAGTAAAAGAACAAGTATCAGTAGTAGCTTGCCAGTTAGTAATTTGCTCGGGCATTAAATTGCTGAAATGAGTGAAATCGGACAAAAAATTGAAAATTTCAAAATCGCTTCTGTTAATTATTGCTTTATTACTTTCGATGTTTGTCATATTTTTTTCGATGTTATTAGTGTAATATTCTATATTTTTTATATTTTTGTGGTTTATTTGGCAAATAGTTGAAATTTAAATTTTTTTTTTAAAATTACACAGGCAAATGTATAAAGTTTTTGTAAATAATAAACTTATATGTTTTGATAAAAAACTTCCGCCTTTAAAGCATTCTGAAAAATATTTTGTATGTGAAACCTTAAATTCAAATGTAGTTTCAAAATATTTACGAAAATTAAAAGCAAGTGATGATGTAAATACTTTATATATATTAAATGATTATATATATAACGAAGACAATGCTGACAACCGATTATTGCCTTTCCCGATAATTCAGGCGGCTGGAGGTTTAGTACAAAATTTTAAAGGTGATTATTTGTTTATATACAGGTTCGAGCATTGGGATTTGCCTAAAGGACTTATTGAACATGGCGAAAGTACTATGCAGGCTGCTTTACGCGAAGTTAATGAAGAAACTGGGGTTAATAACTTAAAAATAATTGATTTTATTACTATTACACGTCATATAGTTGGTAAAGACAATAGGTTTTTTATTAAAGAAATTTATTGGTATAAAATGAAAACTAATTTTGTTGATGCTACTATCCCGCAACAAGCCGAATCTATTGTTAAAGCCGAATGGTTTAATAAAAAACAAATAGCTGATATTATTCTACCTTCAACATATAAAACTATTATTGAAGTTTTGAATTATTGCTGATTAAGGGGAATTACGATTAACGAATAATCAAAGATAAATACTTAATTTATGTAGATAAATCGAATTATCTATCGTAATTACAAATTCGTACTTTGTATTTTATTTATAACTCCGTAATAGCGGCAGCAAGTTAAAAGAACAAAATAAAAACAAAAAATTATGAAATCAATTAATTGTTTAACATTTTAGTAAATTAGTCCAGTTTATAGGGGGTTATACTACATACATCGTACATCGTACATCGTACATCGTACATCATCAATAATATATCGTACATCGTCAATCGCAATTTTTAGCATTTCAAAAAAATATTTAACATATTTTTTTCGATTATACGTTTTTTTATCTTAAATTTGAAAACCAAAAATTAATCCCTCAATAAAAATGAATAAGCGTTGGGTTATAAAAGAACCCGGAAACATCAATATAGTGAATCAATTGAGCAAAGAGCTTAATGTTAATAAACATATAGCCAATTTATTGGTTCAGAGAGGGATTACTACTTTTGAAGAAGCTCGCTCATTTTTTAGACCAAAATTAGCTGATTTACACGATCCTTTTTTGATGAAGGATATGGACAAAGCTGTAAAACGAATTGAACAAGCAGTTAATAATAGGGAGAAAATTTTGATTTATGGCGATTATGATGTTGATGGAACTACAGCAGTTGCCCTTGTTTATACTTTTTTAAAGAAATTAAATGTAGATGTTGGATTTTATGTGCCAGACCGCTATCTTGAAGGTTATGGAATATCGTTCAAAGGCATTGATTATGCTGCAGATAATGATTTTAAGCTGATAATTGCCCTTGATTGTGGTATTAAAGCAATTGAAAAAGTTAATTATGCTTCATCAAAAAATATTGATTTTATTATTTGCGACCACCATCGACCTGGAGCAGAACTGCCTCAGGCTGTTGCAATTTTAGATCCTAAACGCCCCGACTGCTCTTATCCTTATGACGATTTATCAGGTTGTGGGGTAGGTTTTAAACTTGTTCAAGCTTATTCAATTTATAAAAATATTCCTTTTGACCATTTAAAACAATACCTTGATTTAGTTGTTGTTAGTATAGCTTCTGATATTGTTCATATTACAGGCGAAAACAGAATTTTAGCTTATTATGGACTTAAACTGATTAATTCTAAACCTCGACCAGGTATTGAGGCAATTTTGAATTTTAGTAATATTTCAAAGAATTCTAACGAAAATAATGATGAAAATTCTGAATTGTTTTTTAATAAAGAACTGACTATAAACGATTTGGTTTTTTTTGTTGGTCCTCGAATTAATGCTTCTGGAAGAATTGAAAATGCTAATAATTCTGTTGAATTATTAATTTGTGAAAGCATTGAAAAAGCTGTTGAAATTGCTAAATGTATTGATACTACTAATACTACACGAAAAAATCTTGATACTCAAATTACTTCGCAAGCTCTTAAAATGGTTAGCTCTGACCCAGAAAAGTTGAATTGTAAATCAACTGTACTTTATAATCCCGAATGGCATAAAGGTGTTGTTGGTATAGTAGCTTCGAGGGTTACTGAAACATATTATCGCCCAACTATTATTCTTACTCATTCTAACGATTTGGTGTGCGGCTCAGCACGTTCTGTTAAAGATTTTGACATTTATGATGCTATTGATGCCTGTAGCGAATACCTTGAACATTTTGGCGGGCATAAATATGCTGCTGGATTATCACTTAAATTCGAAAATCTTGAACTTTTCAGGAAGAAGTTTGAAAAAACTGTATCTGAACAAATTCAAGATTATATGCTAATTCCTGAAATTGAAATCGACGATACCCTAACTATTAATGAAATAACATCCAATTTTTATAAAATTCATAAACAATTTGCTCCTTTCGGACCTGGCAATATGTCTCCTGTATTTAAAAGCCATAAAGTAGTGTACGATGGCGAAGTTAAAATTGTTGGTAGTAATCATCTAAAGTTAAATATATTTCAATCTCATAAAAGAGGATATCCTATACCAGCTATAGCTTTTAATTTAGGTCATCTTTTGAGTGATATTAAAAAAAGCAAAACCTTCGATATATGCTATCATATTGAGATTAATCATTGGAAAAATAAAGATATACTACAACTTAATATAAAAGATATTAAGTTTTGTGATGATCAGGATTATGAATATTGAAAATCTTTAATATGTTTTTTCATATTTTCTCAAAGTTTAATACATTTGCAAAAAAAACAACTCTCCGTAGCTCAGTTGGTAGAGCAGCTGACTCTTAATCAGCGGGTCGTGGGTTCGAGCCCCGCCGGGGAGACTTAGAAATTAAAGGAGTTGCACAAAATAACTCCTTTTAATTTTTGAATTGTATCTTTCTTGTACCACTTTTGCGTTTTGTTATATAAGTTTTTGAAAAAAAATCAAATTTAATAGATATTTTCAAGAAATATCTTAGCCAATTTTATATTAAATTAGGGTGTCCAAGTTAAAGAATATTTATTGGACAAATAAGAACCAACTAAGTTTTTTTCAGAATTTGATAATGCTCTGTCGTACATAATTACCTCAGCAATATCACCTGTAAAGTATCCTGAACTACTTATAATACCAGGGCTTCCTGTATCATATCTTCTTCCCATAAGTATGCCACCCAAACTATTTGTTGAATTAGAGCTATTCCCAGTAATACTAAAAGGGACACCGTTAAAATATGATATTCCTGTGCCACTACCAACAACTTCTGCATAGATACCGGCAGGCAACATGGTACCAGATCCTGTTGTAGTTGCGGGTGTGATATTATAATACGATCTATTATTAATCATATTATAAGTAGAACCGTTATTAGCATTGCCAAAAATATATCCATTATTAGATAAATAATCAGGACTGCTTCCTCTCATACTTATAATTCCAGAATATGTTACAAGTTCGTTTTCTTTTGTAACTACAAACATAGTACGATTAGCAAGATTGATGCTAAATGTCGAATTAATTAAATAAGAACCGATAGACGCAACGAACCTCATAGCAGGTTTTGAACCTATTGCATTATTAACAAGAGTTGGCTGAAACGCAGGATTACTTTGAGTAGCCGTATAATTATTACCGGATTTATCTGCCCATGCACTAACAGACGAACCAGACGAAAAAGTAATAGATGAAGCATTATCGGCATCCCACCATAGATAAACACCAGAAATCGAAGCCGGGTCATTGTTAAGTGTTGTTGAGGTTAATTGCACTGAAGCGGTTTCACCACAAGTACCATATGCCCATACATATAATGTATTAGGTGTGTTGCTTATAAGTCCGTGCTGAGTAAAAGTAGTTGACACTCCGTTATCACCTGAAGTATTAATTGCAACTCCATTTTGTGCATTAATTTGAAATGCACAAAATGTAATTATTAAAATTGTAAAAATAGTTTTCATCTTTGTTAATTTTATATAAATAATTAGAGTTTGTCGATAATATTCGTATTAATATGATCAAATTATTAATTTTTAAAGTAATCATATAAAACTATCAAATGTTTAATTATTTTTTAATATTAACATCACCTATTCGGTTTATCTTAAATTAATATTAAAAAATAAAACAATATTTTTAACACTTTTTCATTTTTTGTTATAAAATTACAACATTTTTTTCATTTTTTGCATCTAACTAATTAACATTTTTTAGAATTTAAGTAAATTTAATATTGAAATACTAAACTGTGGCAGTTTAATCAACGCTATTCAATAATGTCTAAATTGATATCAGCATCAAATCATTTAATATAATCTTCTCCCAACTCTTTGCGTAGTTCATCTTTTAATGCTGGCAAGTTTGGTTTATGATTGTATAACGATTTAATATATTCTTTGGCTTCATGTTTTTTTGAGTTTATCATAGACATCACGCTCAGCCACTCAGCCATTCTTCTGTATGTGTCTCGGTTTCTGTCGTGCGATTTAATTGCAGCATCGCATCTGGTTTTTATTAACTCAAAACATTTATCGGGATAAATATTTGCAATAGGTGTTATAACATCACAAAAATTATTATCCATATAGCTTTTTTTCTCAGCTAACTTTAAAAGATCTTCGTAACGTTTTTCAATTTCAAGAAGTTCAATATAAAAAGCCTGATAATAGCTTTTCCCCACATCATCAACAAATTTAAACCTTTCCTCTTCGGATAAATAATTTTTTAATTCTTTAAAATGCTTTGTACTTTTACTTTGTACAGTATAATGTTTTAATGCTTTTACATAAAGTTCTTCTTCCGTTTTTTTATCAAGATTATTAATTAAATAAAGGCTAAAAGTGTCGGGCCATTTATTTAACGAAAGATTTGAAATTCTGATAAAATTATTATTATCATTTTGAGTTTTGTAAAAATCTAACAATTGTTGAGCTATATTTTTTTCAAGTTCAACATATTTTTCGGCGGTTTCTAAAAATAATTTTTCATTATTAGTTATTTCTGCAATTTTTAAAAGCACATATACAGTAGAATGACATTCGAGCGAATTTTTGTGAAGCAGAGTATGTAAATAATTTGCAGTATTTTTATTAATAATCAGCGACATTAAAAGTTTGTCAAAAAACTTCAAATCATAAACTATCTCATATTTTTCGTCGTCTTCATCATAATCGTCATCGTCATCATAATCATCTTCTTCGTCGTAATTATCACCGTAATCATCTTCTTTTTCTTTACTTGTTGCATTATTCCCATTTTCGGCAATATTATCTTTAAACAGATTAAATCGTTGAATTATTAAGTCGAAAACCTGAAATATTATTTCGTCAGTTTTAATGGCTTTTTCAACAGCATCAACAATCTTGGGGTATTCTCTATTAAAAATATCGAAAACTCCACTTGTTAAACCATCCGGAAAAATTTCATATTCAAAATTATCATTTTCAGGAAGGTTCTGAATACCTTCATAAATACCTAATAAAATCCTAATAGCATCAAGCAGATTACCTTTTTTGCAAAATGTAATAGACTGATTTATATAAGGTTCTAACACATTCATTATTTCATCACGTGCTTCATCATAATAACCTTCATCATCGTAATATCCGTAACGATAACAATCATAATCTTCCATAACAGCATCAAAATCAGTAGAAGCAAGCTCATCAGAAATAGTTTCACTTATTTCATCAATATTAATGGCAGTAATACTATCAAGATTTTTAGATTTGCTTTGTGAAAATTCAACAAATGAACTTTTAAGGTCATTATCTTTTTCCAATAATTGTTTCAAAAAATTAAGTTTTGTCTGAGTATCAGCATTTTCAATACAATCTTTGAATTCTTTAAGTTTATTAGGGGCATCAGTTGGTAAATTATTGCTTTTTTCATCGAATTTCCCATCAAGCACAGCTAAGCCGAAAGCTACCGAATGTTTACAAATACCATCAAAACTATTAGAATAAGGACAACTACAATTAAATTCAAGTTCGTCATCCGAAATATCAAGACTAACCTTATAAAGTGATGAGCCTTCAACTTTTCCCTCAAAAATATTTCCATTCTTAATTATCTTTTTTACACACCCACTTTTATAATAATCTTTGCCTTTATTAAAACTGCTGCTGTTTGCAAGTTCTTTTAAATCATCTTGGTCGAAAGGTATCATATTTAATATATTATATGTTATACATCAAATTAAATAATATTATTTATTCTGAAATAAAATTCAATTAGGCAAAAATAGTAAAATTAATATTTAGCTAGTTTTCAATTTAAAAATGTTTTATAATTTTCAGACCAAC
>CAZDEU010000058.1:0-14664 GCA_964504265.1 uncultured Bacteroidales bacterium | reverse complement strand
TCTGGTTAATTAATCCTGTACCACCCGATAAAACTAATTTAGTTCCGGCTGGTAACGTAAACACGCAATTATCGTTTACAAACGATGTTTGCCCTTGACCTGTTAAGCTTATACCTAAGCCTAACGCCAAGCTTAAAATTGATTTAAAAATTGTTTTTGTTTTCATAAATGTTGAATTTAAATATTAATAAAATTTATTTTGGTTTAGGAATTTCAATAATTTCGAATGTATAAATAACTGATGAAGTATCCTCAGATAAAAGGCTAGCTTCAGAAGTAAAAGCAGGCATGCTTATTTTTTCACCTGATTTGTATTCATCTTTAAATTTAACAGAAGTAACAAGCACGCTATAGCCTCCCATATCGGTTTTACAGCTAACTTTTTTAATTTGCCATACAACACCTTCGGGTACAGTAAAAACCGAACCAGGCATCATATCACGTGTTAATTTTTTTTCAGTTTGTTTGTTTACATTTAAAGAAATATTTTCACTATTAATTTGAATTTCGGAAGATAATTTATTTTGAGCATTTCTGATATTTTGATTCATACTATCAAGTTTTGCTTGATCAATAGTACCTGTTGTTTCCAACTGATGTTTTATCCAAGCATTTAAACTATCAATTTTTGGTTGAATACTAGGGTCAATATTTTGAGTATTAACTGTCAAATTACTAAAAACAAAAATAATTAAAAAAAGTTTTAAAATATTACTCATTATTACCAAATTTCAATATATTGCTTATTTTTATAAAAATTTTAAATTTCAAAAATAATATTTAAACTTAAAAAAAATACAAATATACATCAAAAATTTAAAAAACACACACTAAATTAAAAAAAAATTGCTTAAATATAATATTTTTTTGAAAAACATCTTTAAATACAAGACTTGCTGTGCCTTGTGAATTTGCTTGTGAATAAAAAATAAAAAATAATAATGAATACAGTAAAAATTTCTTCATAACAATTATTTAATTATTCTAAATGGTGGAAAGCTAAAAAACTTTCCGTCATTTTTAATCTTTTATTTTTTTTATAAACTCCAACAATTTATTAATTAACAATTAAAAACCGTCGATAGTGTATAAAAGAGTTGGGTCAGCAGTACTACTACCACCACCAGCGCCGAGCAATGTCCATTGAGCGCCATCATAATAATAGAAACCTGCAGTACCATCAGTTTGATAAACAATTAAGCCGGTTGCAGCAGTAATGTTAGTTCTTTCAGTTTCAGTCATTCTTGGCATAAGAAACCCTTGAGTAGTAGAAGCTATTTCCAGTTTTGCAGAAGCATCTGGCGAAGTTGTTCCAATGCCAATAGAACCACCATTGTTATAAATGTTAGATGAATTAACCACCCAACTTGTTCCATCCCAATAAGGTGTATTACCCGCTGCATTGCCATCAGCAATTAAACCAGTAGGACCAATTGGACCTGTAGCACCATCAGCTCCAGTAGCTCCGACAGCACCAGTAGCTCCGGCTGGACCAATTGATTGTACCCATGTAGTACCATCGTAATACCAAAATCCTTTATCTACACCATCAGTTTGATAAATCATTAATCCTTCAACAGGTGTACCAATAGCAATACGTTGGGTAGATGTCATTCTTGGAATTAATATACCATGACTTGTGCTACTTACATCAAGTATAGCGGAAGGATCAGCGGCGGCTCCTGTATTATTAATAGCGGCACCACCTTGTGCAAATATTTCGTTTACACTGAATAACATAATTGATACTAATAATGTTATTGCAAATTTGTTAATCTTTTTCATAGAAATTAATTTTAGGTTTTAAAATTTTTATTTTTTCTTAAAATACAAATATACATTATTTTTATAAAATTGCAATAAAAAAAATATTTTTTTTAATATTTTTTTAAAAAAAAATTGAAAATTTTATGTAAGCAGTTAATTGTTAATTAAATTGATATAAAAAACTATTAAATAATATTTTTTATAAACAAAAATTTATGCTTTTAAGATTAAATCAATTAATTTATTAATAGCTTCTTTCTCATCAATATTTTTAAATACTATTTCACCTTTTTTATAAATATTAACCTTGCCTTTAGCAGCTCCAACATAGCCATAATCAGCATCAGCCATTTCGCCTGGTCCGTTTACAACGCAACCCATTACTGCAATCTTCAGGTTTTTAATATTTTTATTTTTTTTAATCTTGCTTTTAATCTTTTTTAAAGTACCAGCTACATCGTAATTTGTTCTACCACAAGTTGGACAACTTATATATTCAATTTTATTAAATCTTTTTCGACTAGCTTGTAGCACATTAAATACCGAACTCAATAAATTATTTTTATCACCATTACTTAAAATATTTACTATTAATCCGTCAATTACATTATCAATTAAAAGTTTTCCAAGTGTTAATGAAATTTTAATCTGAAAATCTTTTTCATCGGCAATTTCATCAATTTCAGCGAAAAGTGGGCTATTACTATTATTTAAACATTTTAATTCGTTTTGCGAAAAAACTTGATTAATATCGACATGTTGAATACGAATATTGTAATTTGTTTTATCAGTTAAATTATTTTCAAAAAAATTTATATACCTTATATTATTAGTAACCAAAATTTTATTTTTAAATAAATTTTGATTATCACAATTTAAATTTGTATTATTTAAATTATTTAAATAGATATAATCAGGTGAAATGTCTGATTTTTCCCATTTTTTGTCTTTTTCATTAAATAAAAAACCTGAATTTTTTAAAATTTCATTTACTTCTGTTTTAGAATCATTATAATTTAAAATTAAAGGATAAGTTGTTCCTGTAATTTCCTTAACTTTTGATGAATTAGAATTTTTTATATTTTTTGTTAAATAAGAATAACTATCAGAATTATTAATTTGTTTAGGTTTCAGACTTCTTATACAATTATAAAAAGCAGCTATATCTTTAGCAACAGGAACTTCAATAATTGGGTCGCCTGTAAGTGAAACTCTTATTGTATCTCCAATGCCATCACTAAGTAAAGCTCCACAACCAACAGCCGATTTACTTATCCCTTCTTCACTGTCGCCTGCTTCTGTTACTCCAAGATGTAAAGGGTAAATGCTACCTGAATCTATCATACGCCTCATCAATAAACGAGTTGATTGTATCATTGTAAAAACGTTACTTGATTTCATTGACAAGACAATATTTTTGAAATTAAAAGATTCGCAAACACTAATAAATTCTAGTGCCGATTCAACCATGCCCTCTACTGTATTACCATAACGTTTTACAATTCGCTCAGAAAGCGAACCATGATTTACTCCAATGCGTATTACAGTGCCATACTCTTTGCAAATAGATATTAATGTGGCAACTTTTTCCCGCATTATATCAAGATGGTTTTCGTATTCATTATCAGATATTTTAGCAGATATTTTAGCATTTTTATCAGTATAATTACCCGGATTAATTCTGATTTTTTCGACAAGTCGTGCTGCAGTTTCCGCTACTAAAGGTCTAAAATGTATATCAGCTATAATTGGAGCATTGTAACCTTTATTTTTTAATATTTTTTTAATAACTGCTAAATTTTCAGCTTCTTTAATACTAGGTGCTGCTATTCTAACAAAATCACAACCAGCATCAATCAGTCTAATACATTGTGCTACAGTGGCATCAGTATCCAAAGTATTTGTGTTAGTCATTGATTGAATTCTGACAGGAAAATCACCTCCAAGTGGAATATCGCCAATTTTTACAATAGCCGATTGTGGAATAAGTAAATTAGTATTATCGTATATTTTATTCATTTTGAAGATATTATATTATAAAATATCTATAAAATTTCAAACTTATCCCAGTCTTTCCAGAAAGGGAATGAATTTCGATAACTAACAAGATCTGTTTTTGAAAGCGAATAATGAACAGCCTTTTGCAAAGTTTCACCACCATCAGCTAATACCTTACCCGAAGGATCAATAATCATCGAATTACCAATATATGAAAGGTTGTAACCATCGGTACCTGTTCGGTTGCAACCAGCTACATAAGCTAAATTTTCAATAGCTCTTGCTTTTAACAAAGTTTGCCAATGATAGTTGCGAGCTGAAGGCCAGTTAGCGGTAAAAATAGCTAAATCGTAGAGAAATTCATTGTTTTTAACTATATTTTTACTCCATACAGGAAAACGTAAATCATAACAAATTAATGGCATAATTTTCCACCCTTTATATGTAAAAACAGGCTTTTCAAAACCTGATTTATAAACAGTATGCTCACCACCGGGGCTAAATAAATGCCGTTTGGGAAAAAATTCATAAGAACCATCAGGCTTCATCCATATAAACATATTATATATATTACCATTATATTTAAATGGAATTGTAACAGCAATAACCGAATTTAGCTTTTTGGCTTCTTCTGTTAAAAAATTTATTGTTAAACCATTAAATTCTTCGACTAAAGATATATTTTTAGTAAAACCTGTATTAAACATTTCGGGTAAAACAATAATATCGGAGCTGTGTTTTATGCTTTCGAGCATAGTTTTAAAAGCTCTTAAATTCCTTTCGGGCGACTCCCAGTAAATATCTTTTTGAATAAGTGTTAAACTTAATGATTCCATATCAGATTTTTTTCAAATTAATCAATAATATTGAGATTAGATTTAACTTTGCGTAAAAGCTCAGTAGCATAAACAAAATCGTTAATCTCTTTGTTTTTTGCTTGCAAAATTTCTTTGTTATTCCCTTCCCACCAAAGTTTACCTTTATTAATAAAGGCAATTTTATCGCCAATTTCGATTACAGAATTCATATCGTGAGTATTAATAACAGTAGTCATTTGATATTCTTTAGTAATTTCGCTAATCAGATTATCAATTAAAATTGAGGTTTTGGGATCAAGTCCTGAATTAGGCTCATCACAAAACAAATATTTGGGATTGAGAGAAATAGCTCTTGCAATTGCAACTCTTTTCTTCATACCACCACTTATTTCGGAAGGCTTTAATTTTTCAACATTAATCAAATTAACCCTTTTTAAACAAAAATTAACCCTTTCTTTTTTTTCTTCAAGCGATTTTGTTGTAAGCATATTGAGCGGGAACATTACATTTTCTTCAACAGTCAAATAATCAAATAAAGCGCTTCCCTGAAACAACATACCTATTTCATTTCTGATGAGTTTCCTTTCTTTTAAATTCATTTCAGAAAAATTTCTGTTATTAAAAAAAATCTGCCCCTTATCAACTTCTAACAAACCAACAAGACATTTCATTAAAACAGTTTTGCCCGAACCGCTTTGTCCTATTATTAGATTGGCTTTGCCTTGTTCAAAAGATGTTGAAATATTATCAAGTACAAGATGATCGCCAAATGACTTTGATATGTTTTTTACTTCAATCATCCTATTAAGAGTTGTGTTAAAATAAGATTAAAAAGAATAATTAAAATACTACTGTATACAACGCCTTTGGTACTTGCCCATCCTACTTCCAAAGCGCCACCTTTCGTATAATAACCCGTATAAGCCGAAACTGATGTAATTATAAATGCAAAAACGGCTGTTTTAGTTAATGCATAAAAAATTTCAAAACCTTTAAAAAACGATTGAATACCAAACAAATATGTTTCTGTAGTTATTTCGTTACCAAGTATAGAAGCTAACCAACCACCAAGTAATCCCAAAAACATACTGATAGTAATTAGAACAGGATTAATGAAAACAGATGCTACTATTTTAGGTAAAATGAGAAAATTAGCCGAATTAATGCCCATTATTTCTAAAGCATCTATCTGTTCTGTAACTCGCATAGTGCCAATTTCAGAAGCAATTCGCGAACCAACTTTGCCTGCAAGTATCAAACTAATTATTGTAGGCGAAAACTCTAATATTATTGATTGTCGAGTAGTAAAGCCAACTGTGTATTTAGGTATCCAAGGACTGTCAATGTTATATGCAGTTTGTATTGCTACAACGGCTCCCATAAATACAGATATTACTGCTACTATTCCCAACGAATCTAATCCAAGAAAATCAATCTCTTTAACTACCTGTTTCCAGAAAACCTCTTTTTTCTCGGGCTTACTGAAAACTCTTTTCATCAAAGAGACATATCTTCCAATATGTACAAATACCTGTAACATTAATGTAATTGTTTTAAGTTTACAAAATTAAGCCTTTTTTTATACTTTTTGCATAATAATCACAAAAACTCTTTTATCGAATTAATTTTTAGTACTTTTTACAAATATTTATCTATTTTTGTTTCCTGAAAAAAAATCTTTAAAATAAATAACTATAATAATATGAAACAATACCGTTTGCTGAACAATTTAACAGGTTGGGGAACTTTTGCAATTGCTGCTTATGTGTTTCTTAGCACAATTGAACCTACAGTGAGTTGGTGGGATTGCGGTGAGTTTATTGCTACTGCTTTTAAACTTGAAGTTGGGCATCCTCCTGGAGCACCCTTATTTATGCTTTTAGGCAGGTTTTTCTCACTTTTTGCAGGCTCTGATGTTACAAAAGTAGCATTGATGATAAATGCTTTGTCGGCTATTGCTAGCGCTTTGTCTGTTTTGTTTTTATATTGGTCTATAACAATGCTCGCAAAAAAAATGATATGGAAAGAAGGTGAATTTGACACTATTAAAGGTTTTGCTATTTTCGGTAGTGCGTTTGTTGGTTCACTTGCTTTTGCTTTTTCCGATTCTTTTTGGTTCTCGGCTGTTGAAGGTGAAGTGTATGCTACTTCAACTTTTTTTACTTCGCTTGTAGTTTGGGCTATGCTTAAATGGGAAGAAAAAGCTGACGAAAAACATGCCGACAGATGGATAATTCTTATAGGTTATTTAATGGGGCTTTCAATAGGTATTCACTTGCTTAATCTACTTACTATCCCCGCTATTTGCTTTATCTATTATTTTAAAAAATTTAAACCTACACGCAAAAAAACTTTTTATGCTCTTTTGTTTTCTTTTTTAATACTGATTTTTATTCAATATGGTATAATACCAGGAATACCTCAATTAGCCTCAAAATTTGAATTGTTGTTTGTTAATAGTTTTGGATTAGGATTTGGCTCTGGAATTATTTTTTATTCCTTGCTGTTAATCGGTTTTATTGCTTTTTGTCTTTGGTATACTATCAAAAAAAACAAACCACGTCTTAATACCGCATTGCTCTTTGCTACTTTTATTATTATAGGATACACAAGTTATGCTACAATTGTTATACGTTCAATGGCTAATACTCCTTTAAATGAAAATAATCCTTCTAATGTGTTTTCTTTGATTTCTTTTCTTAATAGAGAACAATACGGCGACCGACCCCTTATTTACGGCCAGTATTATAATTCACCATACAAAAAAGACAGAACTGGAAATACTGTGCAAGATGTTACTGGAAACATATATATTAAAGGTGAAAAAAAATATGAGATAGTTGGTACTAAAACCCGAGCTAAATATGACCCTAATTATTGCACTATATTCCCGCGAATGCACGGTGCCGAAAGTAAGCATATTAACGCTTATAAGGCTTGGACTGGCATAAAAGGAGAAAGAAAACCTACTTTTACCGAAAATCTTCAATTCTTTTTTAAATATCAGGTTGGGTTTATGTACAACCGATATTTTTTGTGGAATTACGCTGGCAGACAAAACGATATACAGGGACATGGTGTCGACGAATATGGCAATAAAGACTTTATAAACGGAAATTGGATTAGCGGTATTCCTTTGTTAGATTCCAGATTAGGAAACCAAGAAAAATTGCCTCCCGACCTCGCAAATAATGCTGGTAATAATAAATTTTATATGCTCCCTCTGTTGCTCGGATTAATTGGTGCTTTTTTCCATTTTAAATTTGCTAAAAAAGATGCTTGGGTTGTTTTTCTTTTATTCTTTTTAACTGGGCTGGCTATTATTATTTATCTTAATCAAACCCCATTTCAGCCTCGCGAAAGAGATTATTCTTACGCAGGTTCTACTTATGCCTTTGCTATTTGGATAGGCCTTGGAGTAGCAGGTCTTGTTAAAGCACTTGAAAAGAAAGTACCTACTATAATTGCTGCTGCCGGAATTACAATACTTTCCGCTGTTTTGGTACCTGGTATTATGGCAAAAGAAGGTTGGGACGACCACGACCGCTCTAATAAAACTACTGCACGCGACTTTGCTATTAATTACCTTATGTCGTGCGAACCTAATGCTATTATTATTACTAACGGCGACAACGACACTTTTCCACTTTGGTACGCCCAAGAAGTTGAAGGTATTAGAACTGACGTAAGAGTGCTTAACTTTACTCTGTCTTCGGGCGATTGGTATATTCATCAACTTATGCGTAAACTTTATGATTCCGATAAATTACCTTTTACTCTTAAAAAACATCAATATACTACTGGCTCTAACGATTTTATACCTTATTATGAAACTCGAAGAGGAGCACCTAAGTATCGCGAATTAATCGATTATATTAAATTATTAGCCGAAGAAAATCCCGCAATTAAAGCTGAAACACGTCAAAACGAAAAGGTGTTTTTCTTCGATACTAAAAATTTTAAAATATCTGTTGACTCTGCTCATCTTGTTAATAACAATCTGATACCCGATAATTTGAAGAAAAATATCGTTAAATCAATCGACTGGACAGTTAAAAAGGGTTATCTATATAAAAACGATCTAATGTTGCTTGATTTAATTGCTACAAATAATTGGGAACGTCCTATTTATTTTATTAATCCTTCGGCTGTGTCATCTATTCTTGATATTGATAAATATTGTCATCTCGAAGGTTTTGCTTACAGATTTTTACCTGCAATTGCCGACAATTATATTGAAAATGTTGGTGGCGTTAATGCCGATAAAGCTTATGATGTTATGATGAACAAATGTAAATGGGGTAATATTGCTGACCCTAATATTTATATTGACCGCGACAGCTATAATATGTCGCTCGTTTCGCGTAACCATTTTGCTCGTTTGTCAAATGCTTTGTCATCTTCAGGTAAAAAAGATTCTGCTGTTAAAGTTCTTGATTATTGTAATCAGATTCTACCTTACGAAAAAATACCTCACGACGTTTATTCTTTAGCTTTTGTACAATCATATCATCTTGCCGATGCACACGACAAAGCTAATATAATATCCGATTATATTGCTGATTATTACGATAAATATCTTGAATACTATTATTCGTTAGACAGCAAACGCATCAGATTTGTGGAAAGCGACATGCAACAAGCTTTAGCAATTATTCAAAGACTTGGACAACTCGCAAATAGCTTTGAACAGAAAGAACAAGCTGAAAAATTGGCTTATATTCTTGCAAAATATATGGGCGAATAAAATTTTATAAACCCTTTTTAGTTTATATTAAATAACTGATTTTTATAAACCCAAATTGATGATAAATAATTGAAAATTTGATGTTATTAATTTGAAAATTAGTATTTTAATAATATTAATGATTTTTTTTTAATTTTTTTATAAAAAAATTTGTTTTTTTTAATATAATATATTAACTTTGAATGCTAAACAAATGGAAAACTTAAATAAAAACGATAAATCGTTTAATGAAAAAAAATATAAGAGAATTATTTGGTTATTGCTGGCTATTATTGCAGCACTTATTGTTTTAATTGTTTTTACTAATTTAAAGGTTAGAACTATTGTGGTTGAAAGAACTGAAATTGTTGAAAAAAATATTTCTTTGCAATCTGAGTTAGATAGCTTATTAACTATGCACGAACAAATTAAAACCGAATACGGTGATTTGACCGAACAACTGACTTCAAAAGACAGCTTGATTAAAGCTAATGCTGATGAAATCCAAAAATTAATTTCTCAACAAGCCGACTATTGGAGAATAAAAAAACAACTTAAATTATTGAGAAATATTACGCAAGGATACGTTCATCAAATTGATTCTCTTTTTACTGTTAATGCAGCTCTTAAAGAGGAAAATATTGAAATCAAAAAAAGCTATTCACAAGAAAAAATTAAAAATACTGAACTTACTCAAGAAAAAGAAGAACTATCTCAACAAGTTAATCTCGCCTCTCTTTTAAAAGCTTATAATATATCAGCAACTGGAATACGTTTAAGAGGCAAAAATAACAGAGAAGAGGTTACTAATAAAGCCAGCAGAGTTGATATGCTCAAAATTTGTTTTACCCTTAGCGAAAATAAACTTGCTGAAACCGGTAATAAAACTGTTTATATCAGAATTGCTCGTCCCGATAAACTTATCTTAGTTAAAGGTAGCGACGACATCTACTCTTTTATTCACGATGGGCAAAGAATTCAATATTCACTGAAAAAGGAAATTGATTATCAAAATAAAACATTAGATATGTGCCTCGAATGGGTAAAACACGATAAAAAAGAATCTGCTATGCCAGGCACTTATAATATTTCTATTTTTATTGATGACTATGAAATTGGACAAACATCTTTAACAATTGAATAATACTTAATATTATGGAAAATTCTAATATTAAAAATTCTAAAAATAACAAAAGTTTTACTCTTAATTTTCTTATTATTATTAGTATTGCCTTTTTTATGCTATCTGCTTTCCTTTTTGTTAAATTACTTAATTCAAATAAAATTATTGAAAAAGAGGTGCTATTAAAAGAAACTTCTATATCTGATAAAGATAAAATGATTTTGAAACTCAGAACCCTTGAAATTGAATATGATGAACTTAGCGATGAATACTCTAGCTTGGATAGTTTATTTGCTATTGAAAAGAAAAAAGTTTCTGAACTTCTTAGTGAAATTAAAACTTTAAAAGGCTCTTCCGAAACCTATAAAAGCAAAGTTTCTGAACTAGAACATCGCTTACGTGAATATCTCGACAATATTGATGAACTTAAAGAAAGAAACGAGGCTCTTACATCGCAAAATATTGTTCTTAATAAAGGGCTTGATTCTGCTATAAACGTCAATTATCAACTCTCAAATATTAATCAGGAACTTGTTTCAATTGTTGAAAAAGGCTCTAAAATGAAAGCCTACGATGTGGCTGCTGACGCTATTAGAATTCGCTCCGGCAATAAGGAAGTGGGAACTGATAACGCTAAAAGAGTTCAGAAGTTCAGAATTTGTTTTCTGCTTGGCGAAAACGCTATTGTTGAACCTGGTCAAAAATCTATTTACTTAAGAATTGCCCAGCCCGACGGTATTATTATTTCTGAATCACCAGACAATTTTTTTGTTTTTGAAAACCAAAACATTACATATACACTTAAACAAGATATTATTTATAATAATAAAGCAATGGATTTATGCCTATACTGGAATAAAGACAGAGAGCTTAAAAAAGGCAGATACGAAATATTTATTTTCCTTGATAATCAGGAAATTGGAAGAACTGCAATTAACCTTGAATAATATCTGCTGGAACTTATTGTTTTACAAATTTTTTAATATAAGTCGATTTATCGTTAATTCCTTTCATTATATATACACCTTGAGGCAATTCGTTTGTATTTATTGTAATGTCATTGGAACTATAATCTTCTGAAAAAACAAGTTTTCCTGTCAAATCGTAAATTTCAATTTTATATTTATTTGTATAAGCATTAAATAAATTTAATTCAACATAATTGTTACAAGGATTGGGAAATAAAGTAAAACAAAGAGGGTTTTGAGGTTCATTAAGCCCAAGTATTACTGAACCATTGCCATTAACAACCCAGTTATTAGGATCAACAATTATATCTGTAATATTCTTCTTAGTGGGTATTCTGTAATGATTAATATTATTGGTTTGATAAACTCTAATAATAGTATCACCATCAGTTGGACTTACAAGTTTGTATTCCATTAGCATCTTAAACAAAGGTGTTACACTAGTTGATGTAGTTTGTGTTGATGAAAAGAACAAAGTGTCGTTCTTATGCTCCCAAATTATATTAAATGTTGGATAACCTTCACCAAAATACCACTGATTAAAAAAATCTGTAAAATTCATTGACGATGTTGCCTCCAAAACGCTTTTAAAATCAATGCCAGTAGCTACACTATCCTTGAACTGTACCTGATAATTTTTAAGCGTATTAAAAAATAAAGTATCATCTTGCAATTCAAACCTTATCATGTGTAAAAATGCTCCGCCTTTGTTGTAAGATAATCTCTGGTCAAAAATTCTGTTTTCATCTATTGCAAGATAAGGAGGAATATATATACTACCACCTGGCTGCGACATTACATTGTTGTGCTTAGTTAGCATGTGGCTACTTGCTTGACTTTGCCCCTGTAGGTACTGTGCAGCAAGATATTCACTGTAATCAGCAAAACCTTCATTTACCCATATATCAGACCATGTAGCACAAGTAACATTATCGCCAAACCATTGATGTGAAAGCTCATGACAGGTCAGAAAAAAATTAAAGTTCCCGAGTGTTGTCATAGTTTGATGCTCCATTCCACCGCCAAGTGGAGCCATGCAATGCCCGTATTTTTCTTTAGAAAATGGATACAAACCATATAAATCGCTGTACAAATTGATGAAATCTACCGTTAAATCAATTTGAGATTTGAAATATGTTAATGTCGACGGATTATCATATACAAAATTCTGAACTAAAATTGAGTCATTGACAAGTGCTGATGGTTTGGCATAAATGCTATAATCAACGTATTTAGCTACAGATGCAGAAATTAAATAATACGCGATGGGATAATTGGTTTTCCATTCATATCGGAGTTTATTATTAGGCATCGTGGTTATGTTTGTTAATAATCCGTTTGAACCAGCTTTGTTTTGATTATCTGTTGTGATAAAAATCCAAGCTGAATCGGCTTTGTCGGGAAGAACTTGCTTGCATGGCCACCAGTGGTGTGCATTAAACGGTTCAGATAATGACCATGTTACCTGATTTCCCCAACTTGGAGAAGTGCCGTTCGATAAACCATTGAAAAAACCACCACTAGGAGGGGAACCTTTATAAAAAATTTGTGCAGTAAAATCTGTATTTTGAGATAGACCTGGATTAACTGGTATGTGAATTTCATCTGTTGGACGATAATAAGAAGATGTTAAATTGTTAAATTTAACAGAGTCAACTGTAAGAGAAGAGCTTAACTCGCAAACAAAAGTGTCTAACAAATTAACTGTAACTCTGGCATTAATTGTAACATTACCTTTTACATAAGCTGATGTTCTCTCAAGATTAATATCTAAAAAATAAAATTTAACATCGTAATCGTGTACCTGAGAATTCTGCTTTGTTTTTAAATGAATATAATGATTAGGCTTGATGCTTTCCTTATATTTTTTGTCAATTCCATAAGGTACAGTACCTTGACCTCTTATTATAAATGTAGGAATAACTAAAAACGAAATTATAATTAATATTATTTTTTTCATTTCTGTATTGTGTTTGATTATATAATTTTTTTTAATGAAATATAAAAGTACATAAAAATTAAATTTTAATTTATTTTTATTGTTAAAAAATTTATTCTATACTTTTCTTTCGCCTAAAAACTTTTTAAAATTATGGTACGAAGGTAAAATTGGAATTAAAAGAGAAAAAAATAAACAAATTTATTTCTTCAAAGAGAAGCCAGATAATAATATCTAGCTCCCTCTTTTGAAGAATTTATTAACTTTGCGTATTTACAAATATACAACAAAAAAAATGAAGTCAATTAATTGTTTAACATTTTAGTAAATTAGTCCAGTTTATAGGGGGTAATACCAATCTGTTTGTCAATCGTTAATTGTACATTGTCAATCGTGAATTCACTTTATGAACTACCTTAGCACCTTAAAATAATTTTTATACATCTTCATCTTATCTTTACCAATAAATTTGTAATTTTGAGTTCTGTCAATTTTAATTAAAAAATTACGATGAATTTTAAAGAAGCTATTTTACAAGGTATTCCTGAACAGTTGCCACCTGTTAAACCTTATGATTATTCTGCTAATCATGCCCCTGTGCGTAAGGATATTTTAAGTAAAAATGAAAAAAAACTTGCTGTTAAAAATGCTTTAAGATATTTTAAACCTGAACATCATAAAGTTCTTGCGGTTGAATTTGCACAAGAACTTAAGAAGTATGGACGAATTTATATGTATCGTTTTAAACCTGATTATGAAATTAAAGCCCGTAGCATAGAAGATTATCCGCATAAATCGAAGCAAGCTGCTGCTATTATGCTTATGCTTAGTAATAATCTGGACAATGCAGTTGCTCAGCATCCTTTTGAGCTTATTACTTATGGTGGTAATGGAGCTGTTTTTCAAAACTGGGCGCAGTACCTGCTAACAATGAAATACCTTGCCGAAATGACCGATGAACAGACGCTTATACTTTATTCGGGACACCCTTTGGGATTATTCCCTTCGCATAGCAATGCACCACGAGTAGTGGTAACAAACGGTATGGTTATTCCTAATTATTCTAAACCTGATGACTGGGAACGTTTCAATGCTCTTGGAGTATCACAGTACGGGCAAATGACCGCAGGTTCGTTTATGTATATTGGTCCTCAGGGCATTGTACATGGTACCACAATTACATTATTAAACGCAGGTAGAAAAATCGACCTAGGTAGCAATAGCTTGTCGGGTAAAGTATTTGTAACGTCTGGTTTGGGAGGTATGTCAGGTGCTCAGGCAAAAGCATCTGTTATAGCCGGCGCTGTTGGCGTTATTGCTGAAAT
>CAZDEU010000057.1:0-14825 GCA_964504265.1 uncultured Bacteroidales bacterium | reverse complement strand
TTATAACGGAACTTCCTGTCAGCAAAGACGTTTTTTCTCCTCTATAGCCTTTTGTTTGCAAGGTGTTCAGCGGTTTGAGAAAATGTTTTAAGTTTTGTTTAGACAACTTGTTTTAGTTGAATATTGTCTTTCATTTTAAATCTATAAATATGCATAAAATAATTTTAATTTGTTTTTGTTTTATACTAATTACTTCGTGTAAAAAAGATAAAATTACTGAAGAAACCACAGACGGGCAAGGTAATATTGTTTTCAAATTCAATCATAAGGTTGATAACAATAATATTATTTATGATTCTTTAATGTATGTTAATGCTGCTGGAAATCTTTATATGGTTAATGAAATACAATACTTTATTACTGATGTAACATTATTTAAGAATAATGGCGATAAAATTGTAATAAATGCTGATAAAGATATTCATTATGTAGATATTGATATACCTTCAACATTAACATGGACAGTATATGACAAAATTGATGAAGGTAGTTACGATTCAATTAATTTTATTTTTGGAATTCCTGCTCACAAAAATATTCCTTATATGTATGTTAATCCGCCTGAGTCTTATATGTTTTGGCCAAATTTTCTTGGAGGTCCTAACGGTGGGTATCATTATTTGAAACTTAATGGGAAATGGTTAGATACTAATTCGGTAGTTACTCCTGTTGATTTCCACCTTGGTGTTGGGCAAATATACGCTGGCAATGTTCCAATAGTTGATTCAATTACTGGCTTTGTTCAGAATTATTTTACTGTAAGCTTGTCCAATTCTTCATTTTCAATATCTGATGGTCAAACAAAAGAAATTCAGATTGTTATGGAAGTGCAAAATTGGTTTAATAATCCTGTGTACGACCATAATGTTTTTGGCTCGTATACTATGCAAAATCAAATTGCTATGCAGGCAATTAAAGACAATGGTAATGACGTTTTTTCAATAGGTTATATTCAATAATTTTAAATATTTAAGAATGAACAAGAATTATATTTTATTTTCAATAATATTTTTTCTTTTAGCGATGGCTTCATGCAAAGAAGACATTGAAGTTATTGAAAATAGTGTTGAAAATGACAATTATAACCCAACTCCTTATAATATTGAGATTCCATACCGCTTCCCTACTAAAATTTATGTTCCTGCCGATAATCCAATGACAGAAGAAGGTGTTGCACTTGGGAGAATGCTGTTTTACGATGGCAGGATGTCGGGGCGTACACATCCCGATTCTTTAATGAGTTGTGCTACTTGTCATTTACAGTCAAAATCGTTTGAATGTGGTATTGATAGTAATCGTTTTAATTTGAATGGACATCCTCGTGGTATGACAGGTATTCTTACACCTCATTTAATGCTACCTTTAGTAAATATTGTATGGAATCCAAATACATTGCTGTGGAATGGAAAAGTTACCGATTTAGATGATTTAACGTGGATGGGAATTCTTGCTCCGCACGAAATGAACAGCGATACTAATAAAGTTAAGGCTTTATTTCAAAGTATACCCGGTTATCCTCCTTTGTTTAAAAAAACTTTTGGAAGTGACCAAATTACTATTAAAAATATGAGTAGGGCTGTTTCACAATTTATTAGAACTTTAATTTCTGCTGATTCAAAATTTGATAAATATTTAAGAGGTGAAGTGCAGCTTACCCAGCAGGAACTTCACGGTTTTGTTCTTTTTACAACCGAGGAGGGGGCTGATTGTTTTCATTGTCATGGTGGCGATGGTAATCCTTTGTTTACAACTCATTTATTTTATAATAATGGTAAAGACGATGTATTTACTGATACAAGAGATAGGTATCACGTTACTTTTGACCCTACTGATATAGGAGCTTATAAAGCCACTACACTTAGAAATATTGAATTTACTGGTCCTTATATGCACGACGGGAGATTTAAAACTTTAGACGAAGTTATTAATTTTTATAATGAAGGACTAGTGTGGTCACCTTATGTTCACCCACTTATGCACAAAATTAACGAAGGTGGTGCGCAACTTACTCCACCTGAGAAAGCTGCTCTTAAATCCTTTATTCTTACTTTATCTGACCATTCTTTTATTACTAACCCAGATTATGGACCACCCCCTTCTTTGCCGTGATAATATAGTGGCATTTTTAGAAACAAAATTATTATTAATTCAAAAAAGGAAAAGTAACATTAAGTCGTATGCTTAAATTATCAATAAATTCTGAATATTTATAAGCACCATATCTGTAAAAAGCTCCTACCCCTAAATCGTACAATCCTGTTACAAGTAAGCTATTAATCATAAAACCCGATTCCCAATAGCCTTTTCCCATAGTTTTTATGTTAATATCGTAATGATTATTTTTGTTATTTAAATTGCCTATCCCAAACGAAGTAAGAACAACGGGAGATGGTGCAAATTTTCCTCTTCCAAATATTAGCTTTCCAAAATCATGTTGAAAATGAATTGAAATAAAATTATCGGCTATAAATTCATTTACTCTCATTGTTGAAAACGAGTAAGGAACGTTAATATTAAAATTTCTGAAACTGGCTTTATTATAAAAAAGAAGTGAGGCAGGTACATTACCATTAACTATACCTGCATCGACTCTAAATGAAGTTTTGCCGATATATTTAAAATAAAAAGATTGATCTAATCTGAATAAAAACTTATTAAATTCAAAAGCACCATTCATAATTCCTGTTAAGCCTTTGGTGTATTTAAACCAAATTATAGGGGCTTTAGAAAATGTAGAATAATTGAAATTTAAATTTTTAATAATCTTTTCACCATAAGCATAGCGAACAGCTAATGAAACTGCGTCAATTCCATAATTTTTAGAAAATATTGTAATATTTTCGTTTTCAACGCCAAAACGATAATCGTATAAAGGCTCAAATTGAGAAGTTTCGGCTGATATATTAAAAACAGCATATTTTAAACTTCTGAATTGTAAATCGGCTTTGTAGTTCTCTGTTTTATCAAATCGGGTTAAAATAAAATCTCTATAAAAATCATAGTTAAAACTATTGTCAATATTAAAAAAAGTGAAATTGCCGCTTTCTTCAATATCGTTATTATATTGTAAATTGAGAGTTAAAGTTTTTTTTCTGCTCAAATAAAATTTTAAATTTCCCCCATATTTAAATTTGTCGTCTCTATGCCCGTAAGCAAAATAACCACCAAGACTGAAGAAAGAAGAAATTTTATTATTTGTGCTTAAACCCAAGCCAGTTCTTAAGCCTTCGTAAAGGTTATATTTAATAATTTTATTAATATTCAGATTAATAAAACCTAAAGGCATATCTCCGTTCAGAATAGACTGAATTGCAGTTATTTTGTTTGTTAAATTTACTGTTTTGCCGATGCTATCTATTAAATAATAGGTTATAATATCTTTGTCATCTAAATCAGTATATCGGTGTGCTTTCCAAAACTCATCACTTTTATTCATTGCATCGGTATTCACATCTAAAACCACAGCTCCGAAAGTGCTTTTGCTGATATGAGGAGTGAGATTAATTTCAGAAATATAGCTTTTACCAATACCTAATAATTTAATTTTATTGAAGCCTGGCATGGGGGTTAGCAATTCAGCACTTAATTCAACAGGGAACCATTGTTGATTATTAACATATTTATATTGTTGTTGAATTTTAATATCAATTCCGCCAATATTTTGTTCAAAAGGTTCTGCAATAACATTTTGAATAGCGTAAGTATTAGTATTAATATATAAAACTCCTTTTAGAGCATCAAATTTCTTGTTGCGGCTGGGTTTAAACGAAATGATAAACACGGTGTCGGTTTCCGTGTATAAAGTATCTTCTAAAAGGAAAAAATATTTTGAAGTGCTTCCTTTGCTGATAGGGTTTATAAATTTTTTATCAGAAATAGCAATAACATCTTTATAAAAAGTAAAAGGTTGTAATTGGTGCATCAGCATTGAAAACAAAGGGTCGTTTAAGCCCGAAACTTTTGATGCTATTACATTATCGAAATTTTTATCGGGATACAGAAAAAATTTTTCAGTAAAACTTTCAGACAAGAAAAGATGCTGCTTTTCAGTAAATTTTTTAATCAAGTTTAAGGTAGTGTCTTCAATTTCATTGTCTTTTGGCAGTATTGATGGAGCAAAAGTAAAATACATTTTATTATATATATTACACGAAAAAGCATTTCTTTTTTCAGGATTATTAATATTTTTATTTTCAATTACTTTATTGATAATACGATGAGCTGGGTTTTCGCCAGGATAAATGCTAACTTCGGCTAATTCAATTTTTTGGGAGTGCATTTTTATTATATAAAATGTAGTATCGGCTTTAAATTTGCGACTAACAGAAGAATAGCCTACATAGCTAAAAGTAAGTTCAAGTGAATCAAGATTATTTTCAATTTTAAAATTACCGTTCATATCGCTTATCACGCCCTGAGTTTGTCCTTTTTTAACAATATTGACAAAGGGTAATTTTTCATTGCTAACAGCATCAACAACGCAACCTGTAACGCTGTAATTTTGAGCAAAAGATGCTGAAAAGAACAGCGTAAGCATAACAGTATATAGAATTTTAAGCATAAAAATAAATCAATTTATATTATAAAGGATCGCTAAAATTAAGGTTCTAAAAATAAAAAAATTAAAAAATACAGCAAAATTACATATTTACTCATTCAAATTACGCAACAACTCATTTCTACTTTACAAATTCTGCATTGTAATATAATTTTGGGTTATTGCTCGCGTGCAATAATTAAAAATCAATTATTAACTAATTAAAAAAAATCGTTATGAAAACAAAGTTAATTTTATTTACAGCACTTTTGATTGCGTTTTATACGCAATTGGGTGCGCAGGAAACAACGGAATCAGTTGATTCGTATTCTATTATTAAACGGAATGGAGGTCCTTTTGGCTTTAGGCTTGTTAATTACAACAGAAGCATTAGCAAATCTGAAGGAGTGCATCACAACCTTGTTTGTGAAGGCTGGGGCTTTAGTTCCTGTAATATCCCTTTTATTAAAAATGATGAAGTACAGCAGGATGTTGAAGAATTAATCAGTAAAGCTGTTAACGACATTGTTAATTATTGCATTTCAAATGCAGATGACCAAAAATGCAAGGGAAAATACATATTAAAAGTGCCTATAAATAATTCGGAAGACACGACCAATCAGCAATGTTATGCAATAAAGCTGAAATGGCAAGTATGTATTGAGAATTGCGAAAAAGAACAAAATATGCAAGCCGAAATTGAAGATAACGATGAGTAGCACAATGGGTAAATATGGTTCAAATTTGCTGGGTATTTTCAAAAATATCATTTTAAACAATGATATCCAGTTAAATTTCCATTTTACTCATTCGTATGCAGTAGCTGCTCATTTCTACTTTACAAATTTTGGTTTTCATATTAATTTTGAATCAAAGCTCGCGAGTAATAAATTAAATTAAATTAAATTAATTATTAACCATTTAAATTAAAAACGTCATGAAAAAAACATTTTTTTTAATTATTGCACTTTTTTTGGTGGTTCAGATGCCACTGAGTGCGAAGGAAAAACCCGGTAAAATTATCACTTACACTGTTATTAGAAAGCATGGTGGTCCTTTAGGATATGCTATTGTAAAATCAAGAATCAGAAGTAGTGATCATAGCTTCACTGTTACTTTAGAATGTTATGGATGGGGTTTTAAGCCTTGCAAAATGAATTACATTCAAGTAAGCGATGAATATCTACATGTTCAGGATGTAATTGCTGAAAAAGTAAACGAAATGTTAGAATATTGCGATATTCAGGTAAGTAATCAGATTTACAATGGTGAGTATTCCAAAAAAATTTATGTAACATCGCCAAGTGACAAGCATAACCGCATTCTTATTTTAAGAATGAAATGGCAAATGCAAAATAGCAGTACTGACGGTGTTATAAATATTTTTGTGGAAGAAACCAACAAAATTAAATTATTTTAATTTTTAATTAAACCGGCAGAAGCGTGAAGTTTCTGCCGGTATTTTTTAACTTAAAACCTAAAAGATATGAAAACAAAAATAATTTTTATTTTGCTGATTAGTTTAATTAGCTTAGTAGAGGTAAATGCACAAAGTAAAAAAATTGATGATTTTTTGGTTCTTGACACAATTTTATACTTTGAAGAAATTAATTCATCAATGGGATTTGTTTACGATAATATTCCCAACTGTGTTGATGGTAATATTTTGTATTTAACAAATTATAATTTTGTAAGCAACACAAATAATGAACATATTATTAATGTAATTACAATTAACATTAATACAAAAAAAATTGACTCCTTGAAATTTATTATTCCCCATAACATAAAGTTTTTATATTCTCAATATGCTAAAATATGGAGTTTTAGTGTAAACTATCCTTATATTAATTTTTACATTGATAATAAATACATAATATTTGAATTTGATACAAATACTAATGCTACAAATTTCTTATATCACTGGCAAGATTTTTCAATAGGCGGTGATTATGTTTCAATAATGGATAGTAAATATATTATTGAAAGCAATGTTGATTACAAATCTTATCAGCCAATTATTAAATTGTATTTGATTAAAAAAAACAAAAATGTATTTCACGAAATAAAGCCAGATTTTGATATGGCTGAGTTTATACACCTTGCACCTAACAATTGGGTACATAAAAATGCTTCGGGTGACAGATTTCTAGTTTCTCAAACAATAAAATATAAGATTGAAATTTTTGACACACTTTTTAATGTAAAATCTGTTATTGAAAAAAACGACCCTGAATGGGTTGTTATGCCTGATAAATTCAGAAAAAAAATCAATAAATATGCAAATACTCACAATTTTATGCAAATGTTTTTTCTTGATACTTTATATTCGAGGGTACAGAGTGCTTGGTTTATTGATGACAGTATGCTGATAGTGCAATATTTTCATCTAAGATATTATACATTGCATTCACCAACAATATTATATGATGTGTGGAAAATGAATAAAAATGGAGAATGGACAATTTTACATAATGCAATTATTGATAAATATTCTAAAAAAAACTTTACCATTAATAAAGAAACGTACCCGTTTTTATCTCAAGAGCATACTAATTTTAATTTTACCAAAAATAAATTAGTTGTAATAACATCTGATGATAATATTAATCAATTAGGCTTAACATGGGATGAATATAAGAAAAAATCAAAGCAATGGTATGAAGATAATAGTGCAGTTTTAAAAATTGCAATTTTTTCGCATTCTTTTTAAATAAAATAATTATGAAAACTAAATATATTTATATAGTGATGTTTATGTCGGTATTATTTTTAAATCAAAATAAAATTAGCGCACAAACAGAAACACCTTTTGCAGAAACAATAAAAGGTATTACAGTTAATTCTTGCGATAGCATTAACACTATTATAATTTTTTTCAAAAATCCTGCTTGTCATGCTTGTTACGAAATAATTGGTGAATTTCTTTCAAATTTTTTACCTGCTAAAAATATAGGAATAACTTATTGGATTGATGAAAGCTCCGATAGATATACAAGACGGCAAGCGTCAGATTACCTTAAATCATTAGTTACATTGCCTGGCAAATTTGTTTTTACTCCATTAAATTTAAGTGAAAAGGAAAAAAAGATTAATAATTCTTTTGACTTGCCAGTGTATAAAAAAGTTAGGCATTATCCTATAATAATGCTGCTCAATAAAATAAACGGATATAAAGCTATTTATAATTCAAACGACATTTTGAGTGGTAGTTTGATGCTGGTTATCAATGAAAATTTTGAACAATCATTTAAAAACTTTTTAGAAGGCAATTATGAAAAATTGTCGCGAAAGAAAAAACCTAGTAAACGAAAATTTTTGTTATAAGTATTTTGAATTATAAAAAAGGGCTGTCATTATTTAACAGCCCTTTTTTATTGTTAAGCATAAATATTATGTTATTTAGCGGGAATATTTTTCAGGGTTTCGAGTAAGAAAGTCCAGAATTTTTCAACGCTTGGTATATTAACTTTTTCGTCGGGTGAGTGAGGGTGACGAATAGTAGGACCAAAAGACATCATTTCCATATTTGGATAAACATCACCAATTAAACCACATTCAAGACCAGCGTGAATAACTTTTATTTCGGGCATTTTACCAAATTTGTCGGAATAAACTTTTTTAGCAGTTTTTAAAATTGAGCTGTCAACATTTGGTTTCCAGCCAGGATATGCTCCTGAATGTTCTACTTCGGCACCAGCAAGTTCAAAAGCTGAACGCATCATATTACATACATCGTCGCGTAATGAGTCAACCGAACTACGCTGTAATGAAATAATTTCAGCAATTTCATCTTTAATCGACACAATAGCAAGATTAGTAGAAGTTTCGACTACGCCTGGCATATCAGCTATCATACCCATAACACCATTAGGACAAGCGTAAACAGCTTTCAAAAAAGCTGCTTGCGAAACCAAATCCATAACGTTAGAAGGAGCATCAATTTTTTGAATTTCAATATTAAAATCAGGTTCTTTATTACCTAATTCATTTTTAACAATAATAAAATAATTTTTAACAAAATTGTTGAAATCGGTTTCTAATGCGTTAGGAACAGCAACAGTAGCGACAGCTTCGCGAGGGATAGCGTTTCGCAGGTTTCCACCTTCAACTGTAGCAATTCTAAGTTTATAATCGCGGGCGCAATTCCACAGCAATCTGTTCATAATTTTGTTAGAATTACCTCTGCCAAGAATAATATCAATACCAGAGTGCCCACCTTTTAAACCTGTAACAATTATTTTATAAGCTGAGTAATTGATAGGTAAATTTTCATTTTTATATTTTAATTGTGCAACAGTATTAACACCGCCGGCGCAGCCTATAAAAAATTCTCCTTCATCTTCCGAATCAAGATTCAGCAATATATCGCCTTTCAAAAAGTTAGGTTTTAAGCCGAAAGCTCCTGTCATGCCAGTTTCTTCGTCAATAGTAAACAGGGCTTCAATGGGACCATGTTGTAAAGATTTATCTTCGAGTACTGCCATAGCAGCGGCAACGCCAATGCCATTATCAGCACCAAGTGTAGTACCTGCTGCTTTAACCCACTCGCCATCAATAACGGGCTTAATAGGGTCTTTAAGAAAATCATGTTGTACATCAGAATTTTTTTGAGGCACCATGTCGATATGCCCTTGAAGAACAACAGTTTTTCTGTTTTCCATACCTTTACTGGCAGCTTTGCGAATAAGTATATTGCCAACTTCATCTTTTAGAACTTCAAGATTAATTTTTTTAGCAAAATCAACAATAAAATTACTGAGAGCATCTTCATGTTTTGAAGGGTGAGGTACATTGCAAATTGATTCAAAATGTCTCCAGAGTGCTTCAGGTTTAAGATTACTTAATACATTACTCATTGTTTTATCTCCATTTTAAATTATAATTAAAAATTTTATGTAAGTATGAATGGTAAAATTACATTTTTTTCTGATATTTAATATACTTTTACAATGTTTTTTAAAAATTGAAATTAATATTAAGGCAACCCTAATTAAATGGTTGCGTCTTTAAAACATTAAAAAATGATTTCTGAAGATAAGATTATTCAAGGTTGTATTGAGAATGACCGTTATTGTCAGAAATTATTATTTAAAAAATATCGTAGTAAAATGCTTGGTATTTGCCTAAGATATGCCAAAACTAGAGATGAGGCAGAAGACGTTCTCATAGATGCTTTTTTATCGGTATTTACAAAAATAAAGGATTTTAGAAATGAATGTAACATTGAGGTATGGATTAGAAGAATTGTAATTAATACTGCTATAAATAATTATAGGAAAAATTTAAAGCATTATTATCATGGTGAAGTTGAAAATTATTCCGATAATTCAGATTTACATACAAATATAATAGATAATATGAGTGTAGAAGAAATATTAAAATTAATTCAGGATTTACCCGATGGGTACAGAACTGTTTTTAATATGTATGCTATTGAAGGATATACACATCAAGAAATTGGTGATATACTTGGCATTTCGGAAGGTACATCCAAATCACAATTATTTAAGGCAAGAAAATTATTACAATCAAAATTAAAAAATAAATAAGTTAAAGAATAAATGCTAAACGATAACCATTATATTGACAAGTTTTTCAGAGAATCGCTTCACAATTATGAAGTTGCCTCGTCAGATATACTCTGGGAAAGGCTCGAAAATGGTTTATCTAATATACAACCTGTAAATTCAAAGTCTGAAAATATTAAAAAAGTTTATTTTTCGGATAAGAAAATTAAATATATATATTTTGCAGCTTCAGCAGCAGTTATTTTATTATTGATAATTGCAGGTAATAAGTTTTTAAATATTGATTTGAATTATAATACAGAACAATCAAAAAATATTACATCAAAAAATATTACATCAAAAAATAATTCAATTCAAGAAAATATTAATAGTAGATTTGATAATAATGATATTGAAAGAAATATTTTTGTTAGCAATTCTTATTTGACTCAAAAAAACAAAGCAATTTTTACTTTAAATAATAATGTTTTGTCTGAGAATAAGGATTTAAATTTTCCGTATTTTAAAATTAAAAATAAATATAGTGATAATATATATGTAGTTGAAAATAATAATAATATTGATAAAAATATTGATATTGTAGATAAAATAAAAGATGCAGCTAAAGAAAATAATATAGAAACAGAAGAGGATTTTTTGGCAGATAATAACATTGAGGTTTTGCAGAAAAATTTATCTAATAGTGCAGTTAATATTGCAAGTGGGGGCGCAAAAAATAATATCAGTAATATTAATCAAAGTAATGCAGAGCAAGTGCAGCCTGTAATAAGTAATAATTATATAAGTAGAACAGCTATAAAAGATTCAATAAAAGCAGCAGAAGTTGCGGAAGCTACAAAGGTAAGAGAAGATAATAATGTTTTACGTCGTAATAGTTCATTAATGAGAGAAACATTTGGTATAGACACAACAAATAATCAGGAAATTCAGGAACTAAAAATTAATGACAGAAAGCCTACGCAAGCCTTAGTATTTCCGAATGTGTTTACCCCCAATAACGATGGTATAAACGATTATTTTACAATACTTGGAATAGATGAATGCCCTTTAAACAAATTAGTTATTAGCGACCGATATGGCAAATTGGTATACGAAACAATTAATTATAATAACGACTGGGATGGTCGGAATGTTGAGGATGGGGTTTATTATTTTGTTTTTGTGTGTAAAATTTCTGGTAATGAATTTGTTAAAAAAGGAATGATAACAGTATTAAGGTAGGCATTATTTTTTAATCTTCTCTAACTCTTTAAAATCAAGATAACCGTGTTGATGTAAAGTACTAATAAACTTACCAACTCTTTCTTCAACAGGTTTAACATTGTCGCCAAATTTTTCAGTTAGAACATTACAAATATCCTGAACATTGTTTATACTATCAATAGCGAGCCATGTTTCAGTTCCGATTTCGTCAAGATGAAGATAAAAGAAGGGGGAGCGTTTTTTAGGTAAAAACAATTTTTCGAATTTTTTATTTTTAAATCGAGGCACCATTATTTCAATAGTGCCGTCGTTGCGAAAGCGATGTTCGTGTTTGCGAAAAGGAGTTAGCTTCAGCAAATTCAGTTCATTATGATTTTTTCTATTAAATAATTTCATTATTATTACTATATAAAAAATTATCAAAAACAAATAAAACCCGCAAATGAAGATGCGGGTTTTATAGTTTTCATAAAATAGTTAAGCATTAATGTTAGGAGGAGCAGGGTCATCAGTTTTACCAGCATTACGTATTGGGATATAAATAAGAATTAAAGCAATAATTGCAAGAATAACGTACCCAATAAATGCAGGAGGATTGTTAAATATTTGCATTAATTTAACTTCAGCAATTTTGAAAGGAGCAAAAGCCAAACCAGTTAAAGCTTCGCCTGCTATAAGCCCGGCAGCAACTAAAATACCAATATTTTCAACTCTCACCTTTTGAGCTTCATTATATTTCTTTTGTTTTACAATAATATTAACAATACCTTTTACCAAGCCACCCAAGAAAATAGCAAAAGTAGTTTCTAAAGGCAAATACATACCAACGCTGACAAGCATAGGGCTTTTAACTTGCATTAAAATAAAGCCAACCCCCATCAACATACCAATAATAATAAGAGGCCAAGCCATTTGACCACCAACTATACCCTGTGATAGCATAGCCATTAAACCGGCTTGTGGAGCAGAAAGTTTAGAGCTGCCAAAGCCACCGTCATAACCTTGCGTTACACCCTGAGCAATATCAGCCTGATTTAGCATATTAAGAATTAAAAACATAACAGCGCCAGAAATAACAACACCTATAATATCGCCAATCTGCATTTTCCAAGGCGTACCACCAAGCAAATGCCCAGCTTTCAAATCTTGCAACATTTCGCCAGCAACGGCAGCCGACACACAAACAATAGCAGCTACGCCAAGTACCGCTGCTACTCCGCCTGTATCGGGTCCAACTCCAATAGCAACGAGAATCAAAGCTGTAATAACAAGAGCAGTTAAAGTAAGTCCGCTTATGGGATTATTGCTCGAACCAATTATACCTACAAGATAGCCTGATATTGCAGCAAAGAAGAATGCAAGAACTATCATAACAGTAGCTGCAATAATAGCCGGCAAAAAACCTGTGTTAAAAATATATTTCGTGATAAAGAAAGTTAAAACAGCAACAAATGCTATACCTATCATTATATAAGAAAATTTTATATCTTTTTCAGTACGTTCTACCTTAACATCTTGCCCTTTAGCGGCTTTTTTTACATCGCTTATCGACCTTTTTAAACCAGTGGCAAGACTATTACGCATATTAAATAAAGTATACAAAGCACCCATTAACATACCGCCAATAGCAATTGGTCTTACAATTAATTTCCATACTTGCATCATCTGAAAAGACGGGTCGCTAACTCTGCTAACTGCATCTGTCATTGATAAAGAAGAATCGCCTGCAACGAGCGATTCAGCCCAAGCGGTAATAAAAGTCAAATCGAAATGAGGTGCAGCAAAATAATAGATTATTGGTGCTAATAGCCCCCATGCAATAATACCCCCTGAAAAGTTAAGTGAAGCATATTTAGGTCCAATAATATAACCAACACCCATATATGCTGGACTTATACCAGGTTGGCTAAGGAGCAGACCACCTTTACCCTTAAAAAAAGTATTAGGAATAATATCATTAAGGTGAACAAATATTTTACCTTGAATAAATTTAATTGATTCGGTAAGGAAGAATTTAAATTCGCCCAAAGCTTGCACAATAGCACCAATAATCATAGCACCAAACAAGAATTTTGAACCAGAACCGCCAGAACGGCCTGCTTTATGAATTTCGGCTGCTGCAACAGATTCAGGGAATACGAGTTCAGCATCTTCAACCATTACTCTTCGGAGCAAGGCGACAAACATAATACCCAGAATACCCCCTGCAACAAGTATTAAAGTAGCAGTTATATAATGTGCGGTAGTATAAAACGGGTTCCATACACCAGCAATAAAAAATGCAGGCAAAGTAAAAATTGCACCGGCTGCGACAGATTCGCCAATAGATCCGACAGTACGGGTAAAATTTTCTTCTAAAATGCTACCTTTCATAATTTTCAATAGAGCCATACCAAGTACAGCGGCAGGATAAGTAGCAGCTATTGTCATACCAGCTTTTAAACCAAGATAAGCATTGGCAGCACCTAACACTATCGAAAGTATTAGCCCAATGATTAAAGCTCTTAATGTAAATTCAGCCATGTTTGTGTTGGCTGAAACGAAGGGGACATGTTTTTTTTGTTCTGACATATTTATTTAATTTTATGGTTATTTTTATTTCAATCTGCTAAATACTGAAAATTTGTTGTAAAAAGCAATTTTTTTTTTAAAAACAACTTAAAATTTTGACTCTAAATTTATTTTAAGTGAGTAAAGATAAAATAATTATTTTTGTAAATGCAATATTCAAATAATTTTAACGTAATATTATTTGGAACTAATATAAATAACAAAATATATAAAAATGGAAACCATAAAACTAATGAAAGAAAGACGCTCTGTTAATTATTTTGACAAAAGCAAATCAATTGACAATAATACAATAAAAGAAATTATTAATCTTGCAGTACTTGCACCCTCTGCATTCAATTTACAGCCTTGGCGTATTCTTGTAATAAAGTCGGACGAAAGTAAGCAAAAACTGTTCAATTTAGCTAACAAGCAAGATAAGGTTATTGATGCCTCTGTTAATTTATTACTTATCGGAAATAAAAACGCATGGGATGATAATAATCCTGCATGGGACGAAATGCTTAAATCATTTGGAAGTGAAGATGCTGTTAATGGAGCAAAACAAGCTGCCGCCTTTTTATACGGCTCAAGTGATGAAAGAAAATTAAAGTTTGCTGAAAGCAATACAGGTTTACTTGCTATGGCTATTATGTTAGCTGCTAAAGAATTTGGAATTGATTCTCATCCAATGAGCGGTATGGACATCGACGGCATCCATAAAGCATTTAATTTAAAACCTGAAGAAGTTGTTGTTATGAACATCACCTTAGGTTATTTCGACAACTCAAAATCTCTTTACCCTCGTCGCCCCAGATTAGAATTTGACCAAATAGCCGAAATAATTTGATTTTATTATATTTTTAATAGAATAAGTAAATCAGATATTTGTCGCTCTGTTCCACGAGATAGATAATCTTTCCCTGCTCAACAGACACTATTTAAGCAACTATCAACTCACTTCTGCAGACTGTAGACGCTCCTCTGCAAACTGTAGACGCTCC
>CAZDEU010000056.1:11437-14859 GCA_964504265.1 uncultured Bacteroidales bacterium | reverse complement strand
GGTAGTCATTGGTAGTCATTGGTAGTCATTGGTGGTCATTGGTGGTCATTGGTGGGCATTAAAATTTATGATGTTAGTGATGTCAAAAATATAAAACACCTTAAGCACTTAAAGTTTCAACAGTATTATCAACTTTTTTTATTAAGCCTTGAAGCACATTACCTGGTCCTACTTCTACAAATGTTTTTGCACCATCGGCTAACATATTTCTAACAATTTGTGTCCACTTTACAGGTGAAGTTAATTGAGCAATAAGGTTTTCTTTAATAATATCAGGATTGAAAACTTTATTAGCATTAACATTTTGATAAATAGGGCAAACTGGATTATTAAACTTAGTTGAATTAATGGCTTCGGCAAGTTCAACACGGGCAGGTTCCATTAAAGGTGAATGAAAGGCACCACCTACTTTTAAAGGTAAAGCACGTTTAGCACCTGCTTCTTTGAGTTTAACACAAGCTTTTTGGATACCCTCTATTGAACCTGAAATAACCAATTGTCCTGGGCTATTATAATTAGCTGGAACAACAACATCATCAATTTCTTTTAAAACATTTTCGACCACTTCGTCATCAAGTCCTAAAATTGCAGCCATAGTAGAAGGGCTGGCTTCGCAAGCTTTTTGCATAGCATAGGCTCTTCTTGCAACTAATCTCAAACCATCTTCAAACGATAAAACATTTACAGCGGTAAGAGCTGAAAACTCGCCAAGCGAATGCCCAGCAACCATATCGGGTTTAAAGCTTTCACCCATAGTTTTTGCCAATATAACAGAATGCAAAAATATTGCAGGCTGTGTAACTTTTGTTTGACGTAAATCCTCATCAGTGCCATTGAACATTATCTCGGTTATCTTAAAACCTAATATTTCATTAGCCTTATTATATAATTCTTTTGCTAAAGTATTATTTTCAAATAAATCTTTTCCCATTCCGGGATATTGAGCACCTTGCCCTGGAAAAATATAAGCTCTCATATTATAATATTTTAAAAATCAACAACTACCTACGATTACCCAAAAAACGCAATAGGAATAAAAACAAATTGATAAAATCAAGATACAAAGATAAAGCGCCAAAAATTGCTGTTTTACGGCTTCCTGAACCCGTTTCGCCTATACGTTTTAATTTTTGAACGTCATAAGCTGTAAGTCCTGTAAACACAAGAACTCCTATAAAACTAATTATGTAGTCGAATGTGGCACTCTTTGCAAAAAAATTTACAATGCTTGCAATTATAATTCCAATAAGTCCCATAAACATTAGAGAACCAAATTTAGTTAAATCTGTTTTGGTTGTATATCCGGTTAAAGCCATGACTCCGAACATACCTGCAGTTACAGCAAATGTTATAAATATACTTTTAATAGTATATATCAAAAAAATAGTACTAAGGCTCATACCCATTAAAAGAGAATATAATAAAAATATTCCAGTTATAGCCCCTCCTGAGAGCTTATCAAACCTAAACGACATTAACAAAACAAGACCCAAAGGAGCTAAAGTAATTATCCACCCTAGACCAGAAAGCCCTGTTTCATTAAAAAGTATACCAAGCAATGCAGGACTCGAAGCAAACCAATAAGCTACAATTGCTGTAATACTTAACGCAAAAAACATCCACGAAAAAACTTGATACATAAAGGTTTTGGCAAGCACATTAGTATCCATGTACTTTTCCTGAGTCAAATTATAATCCTTAAAATGTTCCATATTCATATTTTTTACAAAATTAATAAAAATTATAAAACTACTTTAAAATTTATTTTAAAAACCCCTAATACACTACATTATTGCATAAAAATTGAAATATTTTTATTCTTAAAAAAAAATTACAACATTATACAAGATTTTCCAAAATTTATTATTTTTTTAGGTTAAATTATTTTATTTTTGAAAATCTTAAACATGAAAAAAGCATTTTTACTAACAGGTTCAAATTTAGGCAATCGTGAAGAAAATCTTTCGCGGGCAATTAGGTTTTTGTCATTAGAAGCCGGCTATATTGTTAATTTTTCTAATATTTACGAATCTACTCCTTGGGGGTTTGATGCAGAACAAAAATTTCTTAATCAGGCTATAGAATTGAATACCAACTTACTACCTATTGAACTATTAAATAAAATATTTAAAATCGAACATATTATTGGCCGCAGAAGAAATGGCAATGCTGGCTATTCTTCGCGTGAAATTGATATTGATATTATTTTTTATAATGACGAAATCATTAATGAAGAATTATTAACAATACCACATCCTTTAATAACTCAAAGACGTTTTGCTCTTGTACCTCTAACTGAAATATGTCCTTTTTTTATTCATCCACAACTTAAAAAAACTGTTACCCAACTACTATCAGAGTGTAAAGACAACGCCACTATTCATTTATATAAAAATTCGGCATAATTATAAGCAGTTATTAATAAAAATATTCAATATAATGAGATACAATTACATAGCTATTGAAGGCAACATAGGGGCTGGTAAAACATCCTTAGCAACAAAAATTTCAGAAGATTTTAATGCAAAATTAATTCTGGAGCAGTTTGAGGATAATGCGTTTTTACCAAAATTTTATAGTGACCCTACCAAATACGCTTTCCCTCTTGAGCTGTCGTTCCTTGCCGAAAGGTATAACCAATTGAAAACTCAATTAACATCGCAGGATTTATTTAAAAGTTTTACTATTTCTGATTATTTTATTAATAAATCTTTGATTTTTTCGAGAAAAACCCTACAAGATGACGAGTTTTCGCTTTATTCCAAACTTTTTAAAATTATGAGCGAAAATTTGCCCCGACCCGAATTGTTAGTTTACCTTTATGTTGATATTCACAGATTAAAACAAAACATAACCATTAGAGGAAGAGAATACGAACAAAATATTGACCCCGATTATCTTGAAAAAATTCAAACAAGCTATTTTGATTACATCCGTCAACAGCAAGACCTTCGCATTCTTATTTTAGATACAAATAAAATTGATTTTGTTAATAACCACAATCATTATGACATGGTTGTAAATGTTATAAATAAAGATTATGACTTTGGCATAAATAGAGTTACATTAGATTAAAATACAAATAATTACTATAATACAATAATATATATAGTTTAAATAAAATATTTAATTTCCGAACATATTATTTAATTCTACATATATAAATAAAAAAAGCTGCTTTTTCAAGCAGCTTTTTCATTATTGAACAAATTAAATTATTGTACAGCACTTAAAAATTCAGGATTACTAAAATATTTTAAGAATTCTCTGTCGTCTTTAGCTTGCGATTTATATGCAGGATCTTCAGCAATAGCCTTTTTAAGATTTGTATAAAGCATATTAGCATTATTAGTTCTTGCACCAATTACTGCCATTAAGTAATAAGCCTCAGCATCCTTTTCTTTCATACAATCTAACTCATT
>CAZDEU010000056.1:0-11337 GCA_964504265.1 uncultured Bacteroidales bacterium | reverse complement strand
GTACCATTGTTAGGTTGTAGGCTATTTGCCTGTTCCAAATAACTTTTTGCATCTTCAACCTTATCAAGTTCTAAGCAAGCAGCCCCCGCATTGCAATATGCTTTCCAATCTGAAGGGTATATTTTTGTTGTGCTTTCGTAAATCTTTAATTTTGTATTTAAATCATTTGTCAAAGTAGCAGCATAAAGTAACTCTTCTAATTTCAAAGAATCGGGATATGTTGTCGACAGCTCAGCAATATTAGCATCAGTGCGTTTAGGCATATAACAAGTAATTATATATTCAGCACGTCTTAAATCTGATAAAATAGCTTCAATTTCTTCGTAAATAATAGTCATATTTCTAATTTGTTGTTCACGTTCAGCTTTGGTAGCCTGTGATTCAACAACATTTTTAATTGCATTTTTATCAGGAATATTTGAAGAATTTAAAGCACTCATAAATCCTTGAAAGTCTTCACCTTTAGCAGTTGCTACCAATGGAATTTCACTAACATTAGCATATTTAACTTCTTTATTTTTAATAAAATCATTAATATGCTTTTGTATGTATGTTTCGCCGGTTTTTGCACGTTCGTTCGACAGTTTTTCATTTAAACTAAGTTCACCTTCAGGCGATGCCCAAGCATTGATATCAAAACTTTTAATTTTCCAATTTAATTTAATAAAATGTAAAAGCGAATCAATTTTTGATTTGTTATTTGTGTTCAAGTCAAGGTTTAAATCTAAATTTGATTTATTATAAGCAAAATAAAGATTAGCAGCTTTAGTAACAAATTCCTCTTTTTTATAGCCGTGTTCGTCCATAAATCTAACGATTTCGTCTTTACCAACTCTTTCGGAAGTATAAATAACTCCGTCGGCAAGTTTGGTTTCGGACATAACTTTAGATTTTTGAGGTTTTTTGTAAGGATAAACCGTAGGTGTTACCATAAGTTCAGAAACATTCATATCGGGCTTTTTGTATTCAATAACATCAGTAAATTCAAAAGTACCGCCATTTCTTTTGCTAATAACTTGTCCTTCACCTTTTGCTTTTTCACCTTTCAGATATACTGTTTTCAAGGTAGTAGTACCGTTAGCATAAGTCAAAACAGGTTTAAATTCAACCATGGCTCTTTTCACAAAATATTTTTCAGGAACAGTTCCTGTAACTTTCACATTAATTTTACCACCATGTGTTTCAAGTACCTCTGGTTCAACTTTATATTGAATTTCAGGATACTTTTTTACCATTCTTTTTATTCCGCAGCCCGAAACAACAACTGCACACATAATTGCAATGGCAACAATTTTCAAATTTAACACTTTCATATACAAATATTTAGGTTGATAATGTTTTTTTCTTAAATATTCAAATTTTAGTTTACAAATATATGAAAACAATTTGCAAACACAATAAAATTTTATAAGATTTTTATTTAAATTAAATAATTAAATGCACTTATTACAGAAAAATACTAAAACAAATTATGCTTAATAATCTATTAATCAATCATTTTCATTGTTAAAATTTTCTTTACTAATCAATTAAAAATTTTTATATTTTGTTCATGTTTAAACTCTACCATTGCATTTATAAGTGCAATTTTTTTAAAATATTTTAAATGTATAATGTCAATATCGTCTTCAACAATAATTTTATCATCAATTAACCTTTGCCTCATAGTTCCTTTTAGCAATGGGTTGGCAGGCGTTATCCATCTCAATCCATCATATAAAACAACATTACTAAAAGATGTATCGGTAATAAAATTATTTTTTACAATTAAAATATCATCGCATCTACCTTTTTGCTTATATAATTCATTTATTTCATTTCTATCGGCATATTTATGAACATAACTTATATTATCGTTTTTAATAATTTTTAATGTTTTGATATTTCTCAAAACATAAGGCTCAAATTCAATTTTTAACATATTAAACCCATATATAATTCGACATTTAACAATTCCTGATTTAAATTTCTCAGGACAATTTATTATATCAGATAAAACTACTGCTTTACCTTTGCCAACAACTGCTTTATAAGAAGCTTCAAGCCTTTTTTGATGATATTCAAGCGACAAAGGCTCTCCATTTTTAATTTTTATTGTTTCAATCAAAAGGCACATATACTTTGCTTATCATTTCGTTATATTCGTTTTCAGGATTGCTATTAACGGTTATACCACCGCCACTTTTAAAAAACATTTTACCTTCTTTTTTTTCTATATACCTTATTATAGTAGCACTATTAAAATTAGTACCATCGAACAAACCAAAAATACCTGTGTACCAACCTCTTTTATAAGTCTCCGATTTATTAATTATTTCAAGAGTTTTTTCTTTGGGTGCACCTGTAACCGAACCTGCCGGAAGTATTTTTAATAAAATATCGCCAAGATGCTCATACCAATTCGACTTTAAATCTCCACAAATTTTGGAACTCACCTGTAATAGTGCTTCGCGATTAGTATTAATGCGCTCAACATATCTGAACTTTTCTACTCTAACATTTTCGGAAACCATATTCAAATCGTTTCTAATCAAATCAACAATAGTATTATGTTCGGCAGTCTCCTTATAATCATTTATTATTTTTTTTTCAGCATTTTCAATATCTGCATTTATCGTTCCTTTCATAGGATATGACGAAATTATATTGTCTTTAATAATAATAAAAGGCTCAGGCGAAAAACACACAAATTCATTTTTATATAATATTTTATAAGGTGCTTTTACAAAATTAAAAATCTCTTCAAGACTTAAATTTGTATCAATAGGGGTTGGAAAAGTAAGGTTAGTAAGGTATGAATTGCCATACATCAAATTTTCATAAACTATATTATATGCTTGCATATATTGCGAATAATCAACTGGCAACAATCTGAAAATAAAATTATCAGGGAAATTTCTTTTTTGACCAATGTAATTGCTTTTATTATTAATTTCGTAAAAAATATTTTTCTTTGCAGCATTATCAAGCGTAACAACTTCAAAATTTGACATATCATAACTTATGACTACTATAAAAGGTTTTTTTTGTGCTGCCAGCTCGTTTACGGTTCTACATAAATCCATTATAGTAAATTTAATTTTTATCTGACAAATATAATATTTTAATGTTAAAAAAATTTAAACAAAATATACTTATTATCGACAATCACGATTCTTTCACCTATAATTTAGTGCAATTAATAAAACTTTTTTGTAACAATAATTTTAAAATTGTAAAAAATACCGAATTAGATTTTAATGCTATAAATAATTTTACACATATTTTAATTTCACCTGGTCCTGGCTTACCTCACGAAACCGCAAATATTAAAGAAATTATTAAACTGTTTTATAAAAGTCATTCTATCCTTGGAATTTGCTTAGGTCATCAGGCAATAGCAGAATGTTTTAATGCAGATTTGCAAAGATTAGAAAAACCTTTGCACGGTATATCTTCTGAAATCTTTATTGATAATAGCGAAATTTTATTTAAAGGACTTCCTTCAAAAATTATTGCTGCCCGCTATCATTCCTGGATTGTTAATAAATTAACTTTACCTACAATATTCAAAATATCAGCAACAACAAATGACGGTACAATTATGGGAATTTCACATAAATATTACAATTTAAAAGGATTACAATTTCACCCCGAATCTATTATTACGAAATATGGAAAATTGATGATAAGTAACTGGATACAGTATATATAAAAAGTTACTATATATGTTCACAAATTAAATTCATTCAGCAAATTGGGTCTTTTTTGTTTGGTTCTTTCTAATGCTTTTTCAAAACGCCAAAGCTTAATAGCTTTTTCGTTGCCTGACAATAAAATTTCCGGGACTTTTAAACCTTTATAATCGGCAGGTCTTGTATATACTGGTGGTGCTAATAATCCATCCTGAAAAGAGTCTTCCAAAGCTGATGTTTCATCATTTAACACACCAGGTATTAATCTTATTATACTATCACAAATCACTGCAGCAGCAAGCTCTCCACCCGACAACACATAATCGCCTATTGAGATTTCTTTTGTAATATATTTTTCTCTTATCCTTTCGTCTATACCTTTATAATGACCACACAAAATAATAATATTATTTAGCATCGACATTTTATTTGCAAGCGGCTGATTTAGTAGTTCTCCGTCGGGACTTGTATATATAATTTCGTCATATTGTCTCTCCGATTTCAAAAAATCTATACATAGTGCTATAGGCTCAATCATCATTACCATACCAGCACCACCACCATAAGGATAATCATCAACATTAGAGTGTTTTGCAGTTGAATAATCACGTAGTTGATGTATTTTTATATCAACAATCATCTTTTCTTTTGACCTTTTAATTATTGAATGATTAAATGCTCCCTCAAACATTTCAGGGAAAATGCTAATTATGTCAATTCGCATAGATTTTTTTTGTAAAATTAAGAAAAAATTTAAAAAAAAATAACAAAATACATTTTTAATAGATAAATAACATATTTTTAAAATTAAACATTCTATATATTACGTTTTAATTCACAAACATTATAAATTCTAAATATAAATTTTTGCCTTCATGGCAAATAAAAAAACCTGCTGACATCCGCTGCTTTATTATATATATTTTACATTAAACAAAATTTAAAAGTTATTAATCTATGTTTATAAAGCATTGAACTTTATTTTAATTCGTAAATTGTAAATCTCCTTTATATGATTGGGCTGATTTCATACTTCTCAAATAATGTTTTTATAAATATTTTTAAAGTTTTATAAATATTGTAATGATTTTACTATTTTTGTAAAGTAAAATCAAATATTAACTTTTGTAAATGTAATTTGCTGTAAAGACTATTTTAATTATGAAGTATCTAATTTCTTGCATATTATTATCGGGGCTTTTTTTGAACCTAAATATTAATGCACAAATAAGCCAAGGTGGTACACCTTTAAGTTTTATTTATGAACTTTCGGATGATTATGAATTACGCGAATATCCCGCTCCTGATATTAGCAAATTAATCATAGAAGATTCAGACAGGGGCAAAAATGGTGAAATATACCGCATAGGAGTCAGCGTGCCTATTAACGCAGGTTTAGATAACGCCGGTAAATGGACTGAAATTCCAAACAAGGGAAGGGTATGGCGTTTTATGATTAAAGCCGAAAATGCTAAAGCCCTTGGCGTTTATTTTGATAAATTTAATTTGCCACAAGGTAGCAAACTGTTTTTGTATAATTACGATAAATCACAAATTATTGGCGCTTATACTGAAATAAATAACCACGAATCTGATTTATTTGCTACCGAACTTATTGATGGCGACGTAGTTACATTAGAGTATTTTGAACCTTTAAACTGTACTGAAAAAGCTATTATCAACATTTCTGAAGTATCCTATGTATACAGAGGTTATACATCTTTTAAAGATAAAGATTATGGCGATGCAGATGATTGCCTTATAAATATTAACTGTTCAGAAGGTACCAACTGGCAAGATCAAAAAAAAGGAGTTGCACGTATTTTGCTTAAAATTGGCAGTAGCTACGGATGGTGTTCTGGTTCTCTTGTTAATAACGTTAAACAAGATTGTAAACCTTATTTCTTAACTGCTGATCACTGCGGTACTGGTGCAAGCACAAGTGATTTTAACCAGTGGGTATTTTATTTTCATTATGAATCAAGCAATTGTTCAAATGCACAACCTTCAGGTGCTAAAACTATGACTGGTGCTACGTTAAAGGCAAGAGGTGGCAACGGAGGAAGTACTGGTTCTGACTTTATTTTGCTCCAGCTTAATTCTTCAGTTCCTACTTCATATAACGTATATTATAACGGCTGGAGTAATCTTAATTCTGCTACTTCAAGCGGAGTTACTATACATCATCCTATGGGGGATATTAAGAAAATTTCTACTTTTACTTCTACACCTTCTACAAGCGGATGGAATTCAAGCGGCCTTGCATCGCATTGGAAAGTTACCTGGGCACAAACTACTAACGGCAGAAGTGTTACTGAAGGAGGTTCTTCTGGCTCACCTTTATTTAATAGCAATGGTCTCATTATGGGTGATTTAACAGGTGGAAGTTCTTATTGCGATTATCCCGAAAATACTTACCCCGATTATTACGGCAAATTCTCTTATTCGTGGTCATCAAATGGAACTACCGCAGCTACAAGACTTAAAAACTGGCTTGACCCTGATAATACTGGGGCTACCACTTTACAGGGCTTTTATTGTGGCAGTACACCACCACCACCTCCTCCTCCAACAGGCAGTTGCGACACTGTTACCAATATTCAGGATAGCGACCAACTAACCTTATATGCTTATCAACAAACATGGGGAACTTGGACAGGTCATAGCGGTTATGGGGATGATAAATTCGCCGATTTTCACTCTGGTACTACTCAAAATACTAAATTACAAGGTATTTATTTAGCTGTTGCCAAAGCTCATGCAGCTAATACTTCTTCCAAAATTTCTATTAAAGCTTGGAACTCAGGCTCTTTACCAGGTTCCCAGTTAGCTTCTAAAGATGTTTTAATTAATTCGCTTGACCCAGGTTATTGGAATTATGTGCCTTTTACAAGCCCTGTTACTGTTGGCTCTAATTTTTATGTCGGCTATCAGATTTATTATAACAGTGCCGATACTTTCGCTGTTTATAATGCTGCTAACAGATCTAGCGGAGTTAATACTGCTTTTGCTTATGAAGATAACGCTTGGCATAATTGGAGCGAATGGAGTATGTACTCATCTCTTGGTATTTTTGCTGTAGTTTGCCCTGTTTCTACTGATGCCGTTGAAAACTTTGACGCTGAAAATGATATTTTACTTTTTCCTAACCCTTCTAATGGGAAATTTTATATTGACCCTTTTATTGAAAACAACGATAATCTCAATATTGTTGTCTATAATAATTTAGGTAATGAAATATTAAGAAAAACTTTTGTGAAACCTTCGCCAGGTCCATTATTACTTGATTTGCCTGATGTTGAACCAGGTATTTATTTTGTACAAATGCAAGCTGGCAAAAAATTTACAACAAGAAAAATTTCAATCATTAAATAATATGTTTTTTATAAATATGTTTAACAAAAAATTTAATTATTCGGTCTTAAAATTATTATTGTTTATAATGTATATATTGAGATTATGATAAATTGTTTGTTAAAATAAAATTACAACAATTATGATGATAATAAAAAAAATTGCTTTTTTGTTTTTTTTCTCATTTTTCTTTTGCAATTATTCTAATGCTCAAATTAGTCAAGGTGGCACTCCTTATAGCCTTTTGTATTCATTACCCGATTTTTATGAACTACGTGAGTATACCTCTCCTAATCTTGAAGAAGTAATTAAGGAAGATGCAGTCAGAGAAAAAAATGGTGAATTATTCAGAGTTGGCGTAAGTGTATCAATAAATGCAGGTACAGGCAATGCGGGTACATGGCACGAAATTGATGACAAAGGTAGACTTTGGCGATTTATGATTAAAGCCGAAAATGCTAAAGCTATTGGCGTTTATTTCGATAAATTCAACATCCCTCCTGGTGGCAAACTTTTTATTTATAATAACGATAAAACTCAAATTATTGGCGCTTTTACTGAAATTAATAACCACGAATCAGGTCTTTTTGCTACTGAACTTATTTATGACGATATTATTACAATAGAGTATTTTGAACCCTTCAGAACCACTTATAAAGCTAGTATTAATATTTCTGAAATTGCTTATATTTACAGAGAAACAAAAGAATTTGGCGATTCTGATAATTGCCAAGTAAATATTAACTGTTCGGAAGGTGCTAACTGGCAAAACCAGAAAAAAGGAGTTGCCAGAATTATGATAAAAGATGGAAGTTCTTACGGATGGTGCTCTGGATCTGCTATCAATAACGCTAAAGAAGACTGCACTCCTTATTTTTTAACTGCCGACCACTGTGGCGAAGGCACTACTGCCTCCGACCGCAATCAATGGGTATTTTACTTTAATTACGAAGCCTCTGGCTGCCCCAATCCCTCTTCTGAACCTTCTTCTAACAGCCTGACAGGTTGTACACTTGTTGCTAACGGCGGTAATGGCGGCGATTCAGGCTCCGATTTTTTCCTTGTTACTCTTAACAGCTCTGTACCTGCTTCTTATAACGTTTATTTTAATGGATGGAACAGACAAAATATTGCACCTTCAAATGGTGTTAGTATTCATCATCCATCGGGCGATATTAAGAAAATTTCTACTTTTACTCAAACTGCTGTAAGCTCCGGTTGGAATGGCAGTGGTCTGCAATCGCACTGGAAAATTGTGTGGGCATCTACTGCTAACGGACATGGTGTTACCGAAGGTGGTTCCTCAGGTTCACCTCTTTTTGATAATAATGGACTTATTGTTGGTAAACTTACAGGGGGAAGCTCTTACTGCTCTACTCCAACTGCTCCTGATTATTACGGTAAAATATCATATTCTTGGGATTTAAATGGCACTACTCCCGACAAACGTTTAAAAGATTGGTTAGACCCTGACAATAATGGCGTTACTACACTTCAGGGGAAATTATGCCCTGGAAGCTCCTCGCCTACCTTAAATGCCGATTTTGTAGGTAATCCTACTAATATTCCAGTTGGTGGCTCTGTTAATTTTACTGATTTATCAACTGGCAATCCTACTTCTTGGAACTGGACTTTTACTGGCGGAACGCCGGCTAACTCCACTACTCAAAACCCTGCTAATATTGTTTATAACACAGCCGGCTCCTACACTGTTACTCTTTCTATATCAGATGGTAGCAGTTCAGATACTGAAACCAAAACTGCTTATATAATTGTAGGTAGCTCCACGCCTACACCACCAGCAGGTACTTGCGACACTTTAGGCTATCCTTTACAGGGTACCGAAGTGCTTTACAAAACTAATGCAGGAGGCTACGCTGCTGGCAATAATGGTTATAGAGATAAAGCAAAAGCTGAGTATTTCTCAAGTTATGCTCCTTTTGTACAAATTAATGGTGGTTTATTCAAATTTGGTAGTACTTCTGGCTCTGGTAATGTTACTTTTGCTATATGGGACAATTCTGGAGCTAATGGTGCTCCTGGCAACTCACCTATTGCAAGTTTAACTAAATCTATTAGCACTTTGGCTTCTGATGTTAACACTAACTCGTATACTTATGTTAATTTTGACCCACCTGTTACAATTACAGGTCCTTTTTATATGGGTATTATTTTACCAAATACTTCAGGCGACACTGTAGCTCTATATTCCAATATTGCAGGGCAGGCAACTCCTTGTAATGCTTGGGAAATGCAGGCTGATGATCAATGGGTTAATTTTACTACATCCTGGGATAATTATTTAAATATAAGAATGGCAATTTTCCCCAGAGTTTGCGAACTCGGTGCAAATATTAATAACTATCAGAACAATTCCGAAATTTTGATATATCCTAACCCTACTAAAGGGAATATTACAGTTTTATTACCTGAATATACTGATAATTCTTTTATTAAGATTTACAATATGCTTGGTGAAGCAATTTTATTTAAGCAAATTAATGAAAATGAGAATTCTTTAGAAATTGATTTATCTTCGCACCAATCAGGTATGTATTTTATTACTTTTGTTTCGGATAAATATAGTTTAACCAAAAAAATCTTATTAAATAAATAATTTTAATTCAAGTTTTATGTTAAGAAAACATATTTTTATCGAATTTATAATAGTATTAATACTACTATTTTTCTGGGGCTTATTTAATGCCTCTGCTCAAATTAGCAAAGGTGGTATTCCGCCAAGCTTTTCAAATTTGCTTTTACAAAAAAGCAATTACGCTATTAAAAAATTGCCTCCACCTGATTTAATAAAAATTTCAGCAGAAGATAAAATTATTGAAAGTCAGGGCGTTAAAAGACGACCTCGAATGGCTGTTTCTTTATATACTGATATTTCTATGGATAACTCAGGGAGTTGGTTTGTATTATCTAATGGAGATAAAATATGGACTCTTTGTATAGAAACACCTGACGCATTAGCTCTCGGAATATATTACGATAATTTTAATTTGCCCGAAGGTGCTGAGTTATATCTATATAATGAGGCTAAAACGCAAGTTATTGGAGCGTTTACAAACAAAAACAATCATGAATCAGGATTGTTTGCTACTGAATTTATTCAAGGTTCTAAAGTTTTTATCGAATATTTTCAACCTGCTTATATAACGACTGAACCTGTTTTTCATATTAATGAAATAGCCTATGGTTATAGGCTTATGCGTTTCCCTTTTCTCGAAACAAAAGAATTTGGAGATTCTCAATCGTGTGAAGTTAATATTAATTGCCCACAAGGCAATAATTGGCAAGACCAAAAAAGAGGTGTAGCACGAATAAGCATAAAGATAGGTAGTTCTTATTATTGGTGCTCCGGCTCTTTACTAAACAATATAAGGCAAGATTGTACTCCTTATTTTTTAACTGCCTGCCATTGTGGCGACGGCGCTTCAGCTAGTGATCTTAACCAATGGATATTTTATTTTAATTGGGAAGCAACTAGTTGCTCAACTCCTGGCTCTCAGCCATCATGGAAAACAATGACAGGAGCTTCATTCAAAGCAAGTGATGGAAATGAAGGTAACAATGGTTCTGATTTTTATCTTGTAAAATTAAATAATGTGCCACCATCAAATTATAATCTTTATCTTAACGGATGGAGCAGAAGTACAACAGGCAGCCCATCGGGAGTATCCATTCACCACCCCGCAGCCGATATTAAGAAAATTTCTACATATAATACAACTTTAACAAGTGCAACATGGGGTGCAACTGGCTCACACTGGGCTGTTAAATGGAGTTCTGGCGTTACTGAAGAAGGTTCTTCTGGTTCTCCTATTTTTAATAGCTCTAAACAAATTGTAGGTGATTTGACTGGAGGATTGTCTGCTTGTACAGTTAATGGAGCTGGCTATGGAACTGGACCTAATGAACCTGATTATTATGGCAAATTTTCATTTTCATGGGCAAGTAATGGCAGTATACCAGCCAAACGCCTTAAAGATTGGTTAGACCCTGATAATACTAATATAACATCTATCAACGGTAGATATGCCTGCCAAAACGTAGGTATTAGTGAAACTAACAAAATTAATAATATCAATATTTACCCTAATCCTACTAAAGATTATGCTATTATAAATACAGGCGAACTTGATCTTAAAGGTACTGAGATAAATATTGTTGATATTGTTGGAAATGTCGTTTTTACTACAAAACTACCTAATAATTTTTATGGAGATATTAAACTTGATATGAGTAATTATAACTCTGGAATTTATTTTATCAGATTTAACGATAATGGTAATACTATTAC
>CAZDEU010000055.1:4332-14939 GCA_964504265.1 uncultured Bacteroidales bacterium | reverse complement strand
TAGAAAAAAGTTAAAAAGTTAAAAAGTTAAAAAGTTAAATGTAGAAAGTTAAAAGCCCCTCAGATTCTGCGAATGCGCTAAAGCAAACTAACTATCCTGATAATAAGGTTGTTAAGTTCTTGTTAGATGAAAGTTAACTTCAACTATATCACCTTGATAAACTTTTATATAAAATTAAAAGATTGGTTCGTTTTCACTTTGCAGAAAATCAATTAAAGCCATAGTAGAGGTAGAGTTAATTGCATTAACAGTTTCTTTGTCAAAAATAGTTTTAACAGTGTTAAGGTCATTAGATATTAAATCGAATTTGCGAATACATTTTTGAGATTTTAAGTATTTAACAACTCTTGAAATATCATTTTCTTTGGAGTTATTCTGTAACTTAATAATTAATTCCATAGCGGTAACCTCCTTTAACCATTTTCAATGCAAATATAAAAAATATTCATTAAATTATTTTTAGAAAATATTTCAAAACTTGAATGATTTTTTGTTACTTTTTTACTTGTGCTGAGCAATGCTGAAGCATCAAGAAAAAGTAAAAGAAAGATTTCCTTATAATTTTGAAATTTTTAGAAAAAAAGTATTAATTTAGCTACAAATTATGCTTGTTAGTATTAATAATTAAATTTCAAAAAAGTATTTATGTAAATAATACCGACCTAATGCCCAATCATTGTTAATTCGTTGCAAATAGTTAATTTTGTTTACGTTTTAGGAAAGTTTAAACAAAATGCAAATACTTTATATTAATCAATATTGCTCATCAAATCCCATAGTTTTGAAGCTGATTCTCTTGATTTTTCGAGAATTTCTTCTTCATCAACATTGACAATTTGGCGGTCTTTTAAAATAAGTTTGCCGTCTGATATAACGTGAACTATTTGCCGCGATTCAAAACCAAAAAGAAAATGCCCAAAGAAATTAGATTGTTTAAGCGGAGTAGGAGTGTCATAATCCATAATAACAAGGTTGTTGTCATTATCGCCTTTAAACCCATTATTTTTAATATATTCATGAGCTTTTCTGAATCTAAAATAAGCAGCGGGATAGGTTAAACCGCCTTCAGGTTTGTCAAAGCGTTGCCCAACATAAAAAGCCGACTTTGCACTTCTTAACATATCGCTGTGCATACCATCGGTGCCAAGCATAATTCTGTCGCTTAATCCTTCAGAATTGAAGAATCCCACATTGTTGTTCAAATTGCTTTCAGAATTTTGCACAACCCAACTAGGCGAAGCCGCAATGAGTTCTCTTTCGTGTTTATCAATGTGAAGGCAATGTCCGAGAATAGTTTTTGAGAAATTGAGTACACCAGCATCGGCTAATCTTTCAACAACTCTTTTGTTATAATTTTTTAATGAAAATTCCTGGTCCGAATTATCTTCAGCAACGTGAATATGAATACCCGAATTTAAGTCTTTGGCAAGATTTACTGCTTTGTTTAATGTTTCATCACAAACAGTAAATGCAGCATGCAAACCAACAAGCCCTTGCTTTTTATGTAAATAATTCTTAGTTTCGTCTAAACCTTTATCAGCTTTGTCTAATCCGTCTCTGTCGGTAATTTCATAACATAATAAATGAGAAACGCCAACTTTTTCGAAAGCTTCAGCAATAATACTTAAAGAATTATTGATATGGAAAGGGGAGGCATGGTGGTCAATAACAAAAGTAACTCCGTTTTTGGCACAAGCCATAGCAGTACATAAGGCACTATATTCAATCGTTTTATCATCAAGACATTTATCTAACGTCCACCATACATATTTCAAAATTTCATAAAAATTTGTAGGAGTATGTTTAGGTGGATTCATACCTCTTGATAAAGCTGAATAAACATGATGATGAGCATTGACAAATGATTTTGTAACAATTTTACCTTTACAGTCAATAACTGTATCATTTTCAGATAATGATAAAGGTAAATTATCAATAAAATTCATATATCCATCAACTCCTTCTGTAACTTTGATGTTTTTGTCTACGATTTCAAGAGTTTGATTGTTAATAAACCTTGCATTTTTTAAATAAATAGCCATAATATTAAATTTAAATTTATAAAGAATTCGTTTTATTGCTTTTGCATTTTACTCAAAAATGTTTGTAATTTATACTTTTTTTAATATTTTATTATATTTTAATATTTTAAATGTAATAAGCTCAAAATAAATAACTTAAAAGTATTATCATTACAATATAAAATTATGAATAAATCAAAATCCAAAATTCAGAATAAAAAAGCAATTAAACAAGAAGAATTAATTAAAAATAATAAGAATTTTGAATGTATTGACATTGATATATCAAAGCCTGACAACGATTTTTTATTAAATAATCTTCACGCACCATTGTTTGTTAAAGATTTTAAACATAGATGGGTTTACATGAACAAGGCTATGTGCAATCTTTTGGGGGTCAAAAATAGCAAGCAGCTTTTAGGAAAATCTGATTATGATGTTTTTCCTGAAGAAGAAGCCAATACTTTTTGGGAAAAAGATAATATTGTTTTTGAAACAGGCAAAGAAAATATTAATGAGGAAAATTTTACTGTTGCAAGTGGTAATACTTACCATATACAAACAAGAAAAACCTTGCATCTCGATAAAGATGGAAATAAATATATATTTGGAACAATTTTAGATATAACAGAACTAACAAAAGCGAGAGAAGCTGAAAAAGAAAATCTTAGGAATCTCGAATTTTTATCACATTCGGCAACTGAATTTATTCAACTACCTGTTGATGCTAATATCTTTGATTTTATAGGTAAAAAAATTCATAATTTAATTGATAACTCAATTGTTGCTTTAGTTTCATATAATAAAACTGAAAATGTTTTTAAATTAGAATCGGTTCAAACTAATAATAGTTATCAAAAAATTGAAAAGATTTTAGGTAAAGAATATATGCAAAATGCTTATATATTAACACCATTTTATCTAAAACTTGAAAAAGGTGCTTTAACAAGAGTTGATGGCGGATTATATGATTTGATAGGTAAAACATATAATAAAAAAATTTGTACTAAGCTCGAAAAAGAATTGAATATTAATTATGTTTATGCAATTGGATTAATACATAAGAATATTGTTGCAGGCAGTGCAGTTTTGTTTTTACGCGATGAAATAAAACCTGCTTATAAGGAAATTGTTGAAACATTTACCCGTCAAGCTACTATTGCTTTTCAGAAGAATCAGATAAGCAAAGAATTAATGGAATCAGAATCAAAATATCGTAAGATATTTGAAAATATTTTAAATGTTTATATTGAAATTGGAGTTGATGGACGAATACTCGAAATGAGCAACTCTGTTGAAATATATTCTGGTTTTAAACGCGAAGAATTGATTGGTAAGAATATGAAATGTATTTTTGCTAAAGAAATTGATTATCAGGAATTTATAACTGCTCTTAAAACACAAAATACACTTCGTGATTATGAAATTATTACAATAGATAAAAAAGGCATAGAGCATTTTTGTCTTATAAATGTTAAGACTGAAATGAATACAGAGCGTTCTAAACCTGTAAAATATGTTGGAATTATTAATGATATTTCAGAGCGTAAAAAAACGCTTGAGTTACTTAATAGTAGTAAAGAAAAATATAAAGAAATATTTGACAATGTCAACGACCTTATTTTTACTATGAATATGGATGGTAAACTCACTTCAGTCAACAGAATAGCTAAAAACATTATTGGTAATGAAATTAATAATAAAAAAGAATTTAATATTAAAGAATTTTTGTTACCAGAATCTTATATAAAAGTGATGGAGGGGCTTGACAGGTTAATAAAAAATTCTAATTTCAGAATAATAACAACTGTTGATATTAAGACTTTTACAGGAGAAATTATAACATTAGAAGTAAACTGCCTGTTGCGTATGAAAAAGGGTAAACCTTATGAACTTTTTGGTATTGCCAGAGATATTACTGAGCGAAATCAAATAGAAAATGAAATTAAAGCTTCTCTCAAAGAAAAAGAAGTTTTACTCAGCGAAATACATCACAGAGTAAAAAATAATATGCAGGTTATTGTATCTTTAATAAATATGCACATTAAAAAAATTAAAGATAATATTTTATCCGAAGAATTAGTGGAGCTAAAAAACCGCGTAATGGCAATGTCGATGATACATGAAGATTTATACATGTCTAAAAATCTTTCGAAAATTGATTTAACTAAATTTGTTAAAAAAATATCAAAAAGTTTAATATTAACATATAATGGGCACGGCAACATACGCCAGCACTTTGATGTTTCAAAAATTTATATTGATATTGATAAAGCTATTCCGTTTGGACTTGTGGTTAATGAACTTATATGTAACGCTTTTAAATATGCTTTCCCTGAGGATTACATCAAAAACAATAATATTAAAGCAACAATTAATATTAAATTTAAAAAATTAAAAAAAGATATCGAACTTATTATAAGTGATAATGGAGTTGGCTTGCCCCAAAATATTGATGTTAAGAATCCTAAAACAATGGGCTTAAGCCTTGTTGATATATTGGTTAATCATCAACTTAAAGGTAGTATTACTGTTAAAAATGAAAAGGGTACTGCATTTAAAATTTTAATACCTATTGAATAAAATTTTATTACAGAAGTTAAAAATTATTTATATCTTAGCAATATTATCAAAAATAACTGGTTAATTAAATTTAATTGTATTTAATAAAAAATATAATAAAATGAAAAAAATCAATTTATCATACGTTTTTGCTATTATAGCAATATTTGTATCGTCTTCGTGTGTGCAATTAAAAGAAATGGCTACTTTGTCTAAATGTGAATTCAGATTAGCTTCGGTGCAAAATTTGAGTCTTGCAGGGGTTAATGTTCAAAATATAACAAAGTTTTCTCAACTAAATTTGTTAGATGCAGCTAAAATTACGACTGCTATTGCAAGTGGTAATCTGCCTTTAACATTTACACTCAATGTAGATGTAAAAAATCCAAATTCAATCAAAGCTTCTATGAATTCATTAGACTGGATACTTCTTATTGATGATATTGAAATGTTAAATGGTATTGTTAATAAGAGATTCGAAATTGAACCTTTAGGTGGCGTTACTACCTTACCAATTGCACTTAATATTGATTTAAAAAAGGCTTTATCAAGCTCTTCGGGTGATGCACTGCTGAATTTCGGGTTGAACCTGGCTGGTGTAGGTAATAAACCTAGCAGAATGACATTAAAAGCCAAACCTTCAATTTTAGTTGCTGGTAATACTATCAAATACCCAGGTTATATAAACATACGCAATGAATTTACATCTAATTGAAATTATAATAAAATTGTTAATAAATTAATCATTAAATAAAAAAGTATTTATAAAATAAATAAAAATTTAGATATTCCATTAATTTTTTACTATATATATATTAAGCAACTTAATAAGTAGTTGCTTTGTCTTCATATTTGCTTTATAAATTTAATCAGAATTTAATTGTTTGTAGTATATTTACATAAATTTTTATAGTGCTAAATGAAATAAATTTATTTATGATAAGTAAATATTTAATGAATAAAAATAAGTCAATTTTTTTATTCATATTATTAATAATCAGCAATTTAGATGTAATTAAATCACAAACTGCTATTGCTTTGTGCCCACAGCAAAGCACATTTAGCTCAATGGTTAGAGGCTATCATTTTACAGCACCATGTAATTTTACAATTTGTGGATTGTATATCCCAACTGATGCTTCATCAGGTTTGCAAAGTGTTGCTGTTGTTAGATTTAATTCAGGACCGCCACCGGCTTATACAAGTACAACAAATAATTTTGCTCAATTATTTTATGAGCCTAACTGGCCTACAAATTCAATGATACCTTGTAATATTACTGTTAATACAGGCGATATTATTGGAGTTTATGGTGCAAGGAGTTCTTCTATGGTTAATAGTTATGGACAAGCTCAATGTATGACTACTATTCTTGGCAATAGCGTAATGCTACAAAGAAGTGGAATGCAATATAATCTTAGTTCACAGGCTATGCACGATATATGGAGCGAAGTAGGTCCAATTGGCAGGATTTTTATGTATATAAATTGTTGCCCTACTGCCGATTTTACCGTATCTACACCTGTTTGTTTGGGTGACCCTGTAAATGTTAATTATACAGGAAGTGGTACAGCAGGTGTTACTACATTTAACTGGAATTTTGCAAATGCTTCACCTTCAACAGCTAATACAATAGGCCCTTATAATATAACTTGGTCATCACCAGGCACTTATAATGTGTCACTTTCTGTTAGTCAGAATAATTGTACAATGGCTACAAATACTCAGCAGGTAACTGTCAATCCAATACCTACTGCTAATGCAGGTACTGATGTTTCTATATGTCAAGGTGAGAATACTGTTTTAAGTGCATCAGGAGGTAATTCATTTAATTGGAGTAATGGCGTTACCACACCAACAGTTACAGTTTCGCCTGTTACAACAACGACGTATACGGTAACTGTTTCAGGTGCTGGTGGTTGTAGCGATTCTGACCAAGTTGTTGTTACAGTAAATAGCTTACCAAATGCAAATGCAGGAAATGATGTTACTTTATGTATGGGCGAAAGTACTACTCTTACAGCTACAGGCGGAGGCACTTATTTGTGGAGTAATCAGTCTACAAATAGTTCAATCGCAGTATCACCAAATACTACAACTTCCTATACTGTAACAGTTACATCGGTTACAGGTTGTACTGCAAGCGACGGAGTTAATGTTACTGTTAATCCTATACCAGTTGTAAATGCTGGTAATGATGTTTCAATATGCGCAGGTGAAAATACTGTACTTAGTGCAAGTGGTGGTAATACTTATTCATGGAGTACAGGTGGAAGCAATGCTTCTGAAACTGTTTCTCCAACTAATACTACAACATATACAGTTACTGCATATTCTTCAATAGGTTGTTCTGCTTCAGACAATGTAGTCGTAACTGTAAATCCTATACCATCTGCAAATGCAGGAACAGACCAAAATTTATGTATGGGCTCATCTGTTAATTTAAGTGCATCAGGAGGAGCAGCTTATTTATGGAATACAACTCCTGCACAAACTACTTCTCAAATTAATGTTTCTCCAATTCAAACTACCACTTACACTGTTTCTGTTGCTGATTTGAATGGCTGTTCAGCATCTGACGATGTAATAGTGTCGGTTTATACATCACCACCTGTAAATGCAGGTAATGATACTAGCACTTGTTCGGGAATTCCTATTACAATTTCTGCAACCGGTGGTACCATTTATTTATGGAGTAATGGCGAAACCAATGCTTCAATTTCAGTAGTACCTCAGTTAAATACAACTTATACTGTAACGGTTAGCGATAATAATGGGTGTTCGGGTACTGACGATATTGTAGTTTCTGTAAATCCCCAGCCTGTAATATCAATTACACCTCAAACAGCTAATTTGTGTTATGGTGATTCAATTATGATAACTGCTTCAGGTGGAAATAGTTATTCGTGGTCTCCTTCTTTGGGGCTTTCAAATACAAGCATTGCAAATCCCGTTGCATCTCCTTTAAACAATACAATATATGTTGTAACTGCATATAATCAATATGGATGTTCTTCAACTGAATCAGTAAATATAAATGTTGAACCTTATCCTACACTAACAATTACACCAAACACAGCTTCTCTATGTTCAGGAAATTCATTGAATATTTCAGCTTCAGGAGCTTCAACTTATAGTTGGAGCCCTTCAACAGGATTATCTTCATCAAGTGGTGCTAATGTTGTGGCTTCTCCATTACAAACAACTACTTACACTTTAACAGGTATTTCAAATAATGGATGTGTCAGTACAAGTTCTTATATTGTCGAAGTTTTGCCTTCGCCACAGATAAATTTTTCGGCAAATATTATTTCAGGTTGTTCGCCTTTAACTGTAAATTTCTCTGATTTGTCGACAGGTAATATTGTTTCGTGTCTATGGAATTTTGGAGACCCATCATCAGGTAGTTCAAATATTTCATCATCGTCAAGTGCTTCTCATACTTTTAATCAATCTGGTAATTATGATATTAGTTTAGAAATAACAGATGATAATGGTTGTGTTGCAACTATGACCAATATTTCGATGATTGAAGTTTACCCTAATCCTGTTGCATCATTTATTATGTTGCCTAATATTGGGAGTATGGATCAACCAACGATAAGTTTTATAGATCAATCGATTAATGCTACAAATTGGATGTGGAATTTCGGAGATCCTTTGTCGGGTAATTTAAATTATTCAGTTTTACCAAATGCAACCCATACATATTCAGCACCAGGCGAATATGATGTTTGGCTTACTGTTGTTAGTTCAGGTAGTTGTATAGATTCTACTGTAAATAGGATAATTATTCAGGATAGCTATACTTTGTGGGCACCATCGGCTTTTACACCTAACGGAGATGGCATCAATGAGTTCTTTATTCCTAAAGGATCCGGTATAGACCCTGATAATTTTAAATTGTATATTTTTGACAGATGGGGCAAAGAAATATATTATACTGAATCTATTAATAATCCTTGGGATGGCACTATACAACAAACAGGAGTTATAGCACCACAGGGGGTATATGTATGGGTTTTATATTCGACTGAACAATCCGGAATTGAGCATAAATATATGGGAAGAATATCTTTAATACCTTGAAATTATTTTAAATAAAAATATATTAATTTAGTGAAAATTTCTATAAAATATAAATTTTATAATATAAATTTAATGTTTAATTTACTTAAAATAGTATTTATATTTCATATTTTATTTTTATTAACAAGCGGATTATTATATTCTCAAACTACAGAAGTATTTAATTATACTGGTGGAGTACAAAGCTGGAAAGTTCCTGAATGTGTATATTCTATTGATGTTGAAGCTAAAGGTGCTAAAGGAGGAGGGAACAACGGAGGCAAAGGTGCTATAGTTAAAAGTACTTTTGCTGTAACACCAGGACAGGTTTTGAATATATATGTTGGTGGTATTGGAAGTTGTCCTGGAACTGGATATAATGGTGGAGGGGCAGGTGCTGCTGCTAATAATTCAGCAAATGCTGCATGTGGTGGCGGTGGTGCTACTGATTTAAGAATTTTTCCTTATGGACTTAATAACAGAATTATTGTAGCTGCTGGTGGTGGTGGCATGGGAGGAGGCACCAGAGATGCAAACGCAGGTTATGGTGGTTGTGTAGCCGGCAGTAATGGTGCTACACCCTATGGAATTGGTGGTGGTGGTGCTACACAAACTGCTGGTGGAGTCGCTGGTCCTCCTTGGACTTCAGGACCTCCCTGGTACTTAACAGGTAAATGGGGGCAAGCAGGAAGTATTGGTATAGGAGGTGAGGGAGCAAATGACCCTTGTTATAACAGAGCCCCTGGAGGTGGTGGAGGAGGTGGATATTACGGTGGTGGCGGTGGTGGCAGCGACTGTTATCCTAACGCACCTTATGGTGGTGGTGGCGGCGGCGGCGGTTCAAGTCTTGTGCCTTCAGGAGGTACTTGCTTTCAAGATACTGTTAACTCAAACGGTTCTCTGGCAATTTCCTATACACCTTTAAACCCTGGTACAATTACAGCTTCAAATACTATTATTTGCAGTGGTGAAACTGTTAATTTTATTAATACTGGCAGTTTTGGGAGTATTCAATGGCAAATATCTACCAATGGCGGTGCATCATGGTCAAACATTAGCGGTGCAACCTACGACACATTATCATATCAAATATTTAATTATTCCTGTTTCAGAGTTATTGTTGACTGCGGTAGTGTAATTAAAAAATCAAATATTATATGTATCTTAGTTAAATCTAATCCTGTAGCAACTGCAACTCCCAAAAATGAAACTATTTGCTCAGATGAAAATACTGCAATATCTTTGAGTTCAAATATTATAGGTACAACATTCAGTTGGAATGTAACTGCAATAGGAATTACAGGAAGTTCTGACGACTCGGGTAATAGTATTACTCAATTATTATCAACAACAGGAGCAACGCCAGGTAGTGCTGTTTATAATATTACGCCGGTAGCTAATGGATGTACAGGTTCTCCAATTTCGGTTAATGTTACTGTTAACCCTAAACCTGTTTTGTCTGCAACTGCTACACCTTCAGTTATTTGTGAAGGTAATTCAAGTAATTTGTCGGTTAGCGGTGCTTTGTCTTATAACTGGAATAATAGTATTGGTAATGGTAGCAATCATATTGTAAGTCCTTTATCAACAACTACTTATACTGTAACAGGAACTAATACTTATAGCTGTACTAATACTGAATATGCTGTAATTACTGTAAATTCTAATCCTGTTATAAGTTTTTCTCCTGCTGCTCCTGAAATTTGTTACGGTGATGATATAAATATTACAGCATCAGGTGGTAATACTTATGTGTGGAGTACCGGAATAACTAATAATACTGTTAATGTAGGACCAAATATCAATACTACTTATAGTGTAACAGTTACAGATAACAACAATTGTTTTTCTTCTGATAACATAATTGTAAGTGTTAATAAACCAGTTGTAAACCTTGGTATTGACGATACAATTTGTTATGGAGATAATATTAACATTTTAACTAATATATCTGGT
>CAZDEU010000055.1:0-4232 GCA_964504265.1 uncultured Bacteroidales bacterium | reverse complement strand
TGACGATACAATTTGTTATGGAGATAATATTAACATTTTAACTAATATATCTGGTGCTACATCTCCAATATTATATAATTGGTCGCCAGTATATTCAACTTCTGCTTCAATAAATGTTAGTCCAACAGCTACCAGCACATATTCAGTTACAATAACTGATAGTAAATTATGTAGTGCTACTGATGATGTAATAATTATAGTAAGCAATCCAGTTGTTAATGTTGGCAATGACGACACAATTTGTTATGGCAAAAGTGTGAATATAACAGCTAATGTTACTGGAGGCATATTGCCTTTTTCATATAACTGGAATCCAGTAGGTGCGACCACTGCGAGTATTAATGTTTCCCCAAACATAACTACTACTTACACAGTTACGATTACAGATAAAACAGGCTGCACATCTACTGACGATATTGTTATTGTTGTTAGTAATCCAATTGCTGATGCAGGTTTTGATGATACTATCTGTTTCGGTTCTTCTACAAATTTAAATGTTAATGTTAGTGGTGGTATTCTGCCTTATAATTACAATTGGTTACCAAGCAATTTAAATTCTTCTTCAATTAATGTGAATCCTAATATTAGTACTTCATATTATGTAACAATTACTGATAGTAAAGGATGTACTGCAACTGATAATGTAAATATTGTTGTTTTAAAACCTTTTGTTAATGCAAATATTAATATTGATACTGTTTGTATTGGTACATCTGTCAATCTTTTTATTGATAATAATAGTGGGGAACCGCCTTTTTCTTATATGTGGTCGCCTAATAGTACTACTTCTGAAAACTTTACTACAACACCAACAACTACTACTACTTATATTGTAACTTTAACAGATAAAAATTCTTGTACGGCAACTGATGATGTCGTTGTTTTTGTTAGTAATCCCATAGTTGATTTAGGTTCTGATTATTCAATTTTTGTAAATACTAGTACAAATCTTGTAGCTAATATTAATGGTGGTTTATCTCCTTTTTCTTATATTTGGTCGCCTGGAAGTGAAACTTCTGCTGCAATAAATGTTAGCCCTACGACTCTTAGTTCATATTCAGTTACAATATATGATAAATTGGGCTGTTTTTCTACCGATACTATTAATATAAATGTTAGTAGTTCAACTGTTGATGCAGGCATTGATGATACTATTTGTTTAGGAAACAGTACACAATTAACCGCAATTGTCAATGGCGGTTATGCACCTTATAATTATATTTGGCATCCTGGCGGATTTTCTACTTCTGACATAACAGTGAGCCCAACTAATACTACCACATATACTGTGTCATCAACTGATTTTACAGGTTATATAACTACCGATGAGGTTATAGTTTATGTAAGTAATCCTATTATTGATGCAGGACTTAATGATACAGTTTGTATAGGTTATGGTACACAAATTAATCCAAGTGTTTCTGGTGGTTTTGCACCTTATGATTATAAGTGGGTGCCTAATGGTGCCACAACTTCATCTATTAATGTTAGCCCTACTTTAAACACTACATACTTAGTATATGCAACTGATGCAGCAGGCTGTACTGCAACTGATGATGTTGAAATAAATGTAATACAAACTATAACTGACGCAGGTAATGATGATACAATATGTTTTGGTGATTATGCAAATCTTAATGCTACTGTATCGAATGGAATTGGAAATTATTCCTATTACTGGTCGCCCGGAGGTATGACAAGCAATAGTGTTATGGTTAATCCTTTGCTAACTAAAACATATTCAGTTACTACCACCGATAATTTTGGCTGTAAGTCTGCTGATGATGTTACTGTTTATGTTAATAATTACATAGTTGACGCAGGGTTAGACGATACTATTTGTATTGGAGATATAACAAGTGTAAAAGTCGATATAATTGGTGGAATAGCTCCTTATTCTTATTATTGGTCTTTTAATGGTGCTACTACTTCAAGTATTAATGTTGCCCCTGTTGTTACAACTACTTATTCTGTAACAGTAACCGATTCTTTTGGGTGTGTCGAAACAGATGAAGTTACTGTAGTTGTAAGTAACCCTGTTACTGATGCTGGTAATGATGATACCATTTGTATTGCTTATGGTACTATTTTAAATGCACATATTACCGGTGGTTTTGCACCTTATAATTATAATTGGTCGATAAATGGGCAAACTTCTTCGTCAATTAACGTTAGTCCTACTATTAATACAATTTATTCTGTAACAACTACTGATAAGTTTGGATGTGTGTCAACTGATTATGTTAATGTTTTTGTTAGTCATCCTTTAACTTCTATAACGTCTAACGACACTATATGTTATGGCGATAGTATTAGTATTACTGCTAATACTATTAATGGAATTGGACCTTATTCCTATTATTGGGCACCAGGTGGTTTAACTTCACAAAATATTACTGTTACACCAACTTCGTCAAATACTTATTATGTTACTGCTACTGATATTTATGGATGTTTATCTGCCGATGATATTCATGTTTTTGTTAATCAAAATTTTGCTGACGCAGGTTTAGACGATACTATTTGCTTCGGCGATAGTATTAATATCAACGTAAATGTTTCAGGAGGCATTGCACCTTACTCTTACAACTGGAGCCCAGGCGGATATACTAATTCAGCTTTGTCAGTTAGCCCTTATATTACTACTACATACACAGTTACTACTACCGATTTCACAGGTTGTACATCAACTGACGATGTGGTTATTTTTGTCAATAATCCTGTGGCTGATGCAGGAACAGACGACACTATATGTTTTGGTGAAACCACTAATCTTAATGTTTTTGTTAACGGCGGTATCCCACCATTTTCATATAGTTGGATGCCTGGTGGTATGACTACTGACTTTATCACTGTCAGCCCTAATGTTTCTACAACTTATAATGTTACAATTATTGACTCAATAGGTTGTATTTCGAGCGATGATGTGATAATTACTGTCAGCACTCCAATAGCTAATTCAGGTCTTGACGATACAATATGTATTAATGGAAGTACTTATGTTTCAGCTAATATGAGCGGTGGCATTTCACCATATTCTTATTTTTGGAACCCAGGTGGTATAAATTCTGATTCTATCTTAGTTAACCCGATTTCTACTACTTTATATTCAGTTACTGCTACCGATTTTGTTGGTTGTACAGCTTCTGATAATGTTGTTGTTAATGTGAGTAATCCTGTTGCTGATGCAGGAATTGACGATACTATTTGTGTCGGTAGTTTTGCAAATATTTCTGTTTACGCTTCAGGTGGTATTACGCCGTATTCTTATAATTGGAATCCTGGAGGTATGACCACTGATACTTTAAATGTTACTCCTTTAACTACAACAACTTATTCGGTTACTGTTACTGACATAATGGGTTGTACAAATACTGATGAGGTTATTGTTGTGGTTAGCAATCCTTTAGTTGATTTAGGTCAAGATGATACAATATGTATTGGCTCTAATATTGCTTTAACAGCAAATGTATCTGGTGGTATTTTACCTTATTCATATAGTTGGCATCCTGGTGGCATGATAACAGATTCAGTTACAGTTAACCCTATTGTAAATACTACTTACACAGTTACAACTACTGATGTTATGGGTTGTACTGCAACTGACGATATCGTAGTTGTTGTTAGTAACTCTATTGCTGATGCAGGTATTGACGACACTATTTGTATTGGTAACAGCACAACACTTGCAGTTAATGTTGCAGGAGGAATCTCACCTTATAGCTATTCATGGTATCCAGGTAATATGACAAGTGATTCTGTTACTGTTAATCCTTTAATTACAACAACTTATACTGTTACTACTACCGATTTTAATGGTTGTACAGCAAGTGATGAAGTTATTGTTGTAGTTAGCAATCCAATTGCTGATGCCGGTATTAACGACACTATATGTATAGGTAATAGCACAAATCTTGTAGTTGATGCTAACGGTGGCATTGCTCCTTATTCATATTATTGGATGCCTGGTGGTTATATTTCTGATACTATAAGTGTTAACCCAGTAATTAATACCGTTTATTATGTTACCATAACAGATAAAATGGGCTGTACTGCTTCTGATGATGTTCTGGTTATGGTTAGTAATTCTGTTGTTGATGCTGGTATTGACGATACAATTTGTGCAGGTGATAATACTTCTCTTAGTCTTACTGTTTCTGGAGGCATTGCTCTTTACTCATATAACTGGGACCCAGGTAATATGACTAACGGCGCTATTATTGTAACCCCTT
>CAZDEU010000054.1:0-15524 GCA_964504265.1 uncultured Bacteroidales bacterium | reverse complement strand
AAAACATCTTATTAGTCTATAAAAATCGTAATTCGTAAATAAAATTGTAATTCGTAATTCGATTTTTTTAACACAGAGATTTCACAGAGCAATGCAGAAACATCATAAAACTTATAATATTAAACGTTAAAAGTAAATTAAATCTTATTGGTCTATAAATATTACAAATAAAATCGCAAATTTTTTATTTAGCAATTAAACACAAAAGCATTTTTTTTTATTTTTGTAAAAAAAAGAAAATTGCAAAAAGAAATTGAAAAAGAAATACTAATAAAAGAAGCTTTTGCAATAGGCAAATATATATGTAAAAAAAGGAGAATAAGCAGTTTAATTGTCAATCAATATATACTATTGCATAAGCATAAAAGTATTGTGCCGTCAGCAAAAGAGCAGAGCCTTATGCGTTTATGCATAAATTATAATTTATTTTTTTCGCTTTCCGACAGCGGATTAAAATATATAAAACCGCAATCGGTTTTTATGCAGAAACTTTATTATATGTCGGCAATAATGGAGACAGTACCCGAATATTACGATTTCTACTTATCAGATAAAAATGAAAAAAAATATATATCATTAATCAAAATCTTTTATACAGGATTATGGGCTGTATGTAAAATAATAATTGGCTATATATTTATAAAAATCTATTTTTTTATAAAAAAATGAATAGTGAAGAATACATAGTAATAGGTTCAGGACCAACAGGAGTAATGGCCGCACAAACCCTACTTGAACAGGGCAAATGCGTAAGTATGCTTGATGTTGGGATAACTCAAAATGCTGATATTATAGAAGCACCAGAAAAAAATTTTTTAGAATTAAGAAAAACCGACACAGAACAGTATAAATATTTTATTGGAGAAAAATATGAAAGCCTTAGTAATAATAATATAAGAGTAGGAGCACAACAAACACCTTCACGTATTTACATGACAGCCGAAGCAGATAAGACAATTCCAATTATTTCGAATAATTTTGCTGCAATGGAAAGTTTAAGCTTAGGAGGGCTTGGTGTAGGATGGGGACTTGGATGCTATGTATATTCAGACAATGAATTAAAAAAAGTTGGACTTGATGCAGACAAAATGAAACAAGCATATAACGTAATAGCAGATAGAATAAGAATATCGGGAGCTGATAGCGAGTTCAGAGAGCACACACTTGGGCATCTCAAAAACATTCATCCACCATTAAAAACTGATAACAATATAAGCATTTTAAAAGATTTATACAATAAAAACAAAGACAAATTCGATTCAAAAAGAATTTATTTTGGCGAACCTTCGCTTGCTTTGCTCAGTGAAGATTATGCAAAAAGAAAAAAGAACAGTTACAACGACATGGATTTCTATACAGATTATGGAAATTCAGCATGGAGACCAAACATTACATTTCAAGAATTGAAAAAAAATAAAAATTTCAAGTATACAAATAATATATTAGTTATAAGCATAGAAAATATAGACAAATATGTAAAAATTAACTATATTAATTTAAAAAACAAAACAAATGGACATATTATTTGCAAAAAATTAATATTAGCATGTGGAGCATTAGGCACTGCAAGAATAATACTAAGAAGCATGAAACAAAAAATAAAACGTTTGCCAATTTTATGCAATCCATATTATTATATGCCCTGTTTTAACATAAAAATGCTTGGGGAACCATTATCATACAATAAGACAAGCATGGCACAAGCAATGATGATATACGATACAGATGGCACACAAAGCGATATAATATCATTAGCTATATACACATACCGCTCACTTATGACATTCAGAATGCTGAAAGAAGTACCTTTGGGAATAAAAGATTCAATAAAAATGCTGAAGTTACTACAATCAGGTTTTGTAATAGCGGGAGTTCACCACCCCGATAGCCCTTCGTCAAATAAATACATAGAATTACGTGAACATAATAAAAGTATTACAGGCGATGCCTTATATGCTCATTACGAACAAAATAAAGAAGAAAAGGGAAAAATGAGTAAACACGAAAAAACAATAAAAAAATATCTAAAAAAAATATCGTGTTATCCAATAAAAAAAATAGCATCAATAGCGGGCAACAGCATACATTATGCAGGCACATTACCATTTAGCGAAAACATAAACGAATATGGAACAACACATCCAACAGGAAAATTAAATGGAATGAAGAATATTTATATAGCTGATGGCTCAGGATTTCGCTATTTACCAGCAAAAGGGATAACGCTTTCATTAATGGCAAATGCTCATTTAACAGCACTTTACGCAATAAAAGATGAATAAAAGAAAAGCAATAATTATTACAGGAGCAAGCGGTTTTATTGGTTCCAAATTAACAGATATATTTATAAAAAATTCATATATAGTTTATGCTTATGATTTAGTAAATAATTTAAATAAGAACACTAATATAATTTTCACAAAATATAACATAAACGAACAAATAGAAGAAGCCCCATTTAAAGAAGTTGATACAATAATACATTGTGCATATATTAAAGATAAAGACGATAAAAACTCATATAAAAAGAATATAAATGGCAGCAAACAATTAATTGAAATAGCGAGAAAACACAATGTAAACTTTGTTTTTTTGACAAGCATGTCGGCACATGATAAAGCTGAATCGCAATATGGAAAATCGAAATATATTATTGAAAAACATCTTGATGAGACAAAAGATTTAATAATAAGACCAGGGTTGGTTATTGGTTCCGGCGGTGGACTGTTTAATTCGATGCAGGATATAATAAACAAAACAAAAATAATTCCACTTATCAGCAATAAAAAAAATATAATACAATATATTGATATAAATGAACTGGTAAAATTTATTTATTACGCAACAGAACATAAACTTAAAGGGAAATACACAATAGCATCGCAGAAAGGAATTAGCATGAAAGAATTGTACAAAGCTATTGCACAAAAGGAAAATAAAAAGATTTTTTTCATGCCAATTAATTATTCAATTGTAAATGCTTTAATGTATATTTCAGAATTATTTCATATTAAATTAGGAATTGACAGAGAAAACCTTAAAGGATTGAAAAAAATGAGATATTATAAAACTGATAAGATTGAAGGATTTGAGGAATTTTCGGAAATTAAAACAATACTTGATAAACAATAATGAAAATATTTAAAAAGATTCTAAAAAAAACAACAGATCATCGACTTTTAGAAACTGATTACAATAGCGATGAATTATTAGATATTCAACGCAAAATATTAGACGAAAAAAAGATGATGAAAAATGTTTTTAAAGAATTTTATGATTTATGTATTAAATATGATAAAAAATATTTTAGCGGAGACGGGAAACGACTTGAAATTGGTGCGGGAGTAAGTTTTTTCAAAGAAAAATATACAGATATAATTTCATCAGATATAAAGAAAACCGCACATCTTGATATGGTAGTCAACGCAATGGATATGCCGTTTGAAAACAATTATTTAAGAGCGATTTATGGCATTAATTGTTTTCATCATTTACCTGAACCTGATAAGTTTTTCAAAGAATTGGAACGATGTCTTGATAATGGCGGCGGATGCATTTTAATAGAGCCTTATTACGGTTTTTTAGCCTCAAAAATTTACAAAAAACTATTCAGCACCGAAACCTTTGATAAGAAACAAAATAACTGGAATAAATCTGATAATAACATAATGACAGGAGCCAATCAGGCATTATCGTACATTGTATTTAAAAGAGACAAAGAAATATTTAAACAGAAATATCAAAACTTAGAAATAATATATCAAAAACCATTAACAAATTATTTACGTTACTTACTTTCGGGTGGATTAAATTTCAAAGGATTATGCCCACCATTATTAGAGCCATTAATACGTTTTATTGAGTTTATCATATTACCATTTGCAAAAGTATTTGCATTACATCATATAATAGTGATAAAAAAAACCCTGAAAGAATAAATCAAACAGGGTTTAATTATGAAAAAACAACAAATTACAAAAACTAACAGCTAATATTTAATAATCACAAATTCAGTTCTTCTGTTAAGTTGATGTTCGTGTTCAGAACATTTTGACATTGAATCATCTTCAGCACAATAGCAATCGTTAACTAATTTGCGTTCACCGTAGCCTTTAGTAGTAATTCTACTACTTTTAATACCACGATTAACAAGATAATTTTTAGAAGCTTGAGCTCTTTTATTGGATAATTCATTATTATATTGATCAGTACCACGGCAATCAGTATGAGAACCTAATTCAATACGCATTTCGGGATATTCATTCATAATATTAACTATCTTGTCAAGTTCAATTTGAGCATCGGATCTAATATCATATTTATCGTAATCGAAATAAATAGGATTAATATTAATTGCAGAGCCAACTTCCTGTCCTTTTTCAATTCTGAACATAGTTTCTTTAATATTAACATTTCCAGAGCGAATAATAGTGTAACCGAAAGGACGTTCGCGGGGGAAATAATCTGGTAAAGAAAGATTAAACACCCAGTCTAAATTATCACCAATTCTCATATTATTCAAAACCTTTCGAGCTTCGCCTGACGAATTAGTAGTAATGACTTCAGTTTCGCCATTTAATTTATTAGTTAACTTAATATTAACACCCGACAAAGGATTATTATTTAAGCCATCAACAACGCTAATATTAAATACAACAGGTTCATTAAGTAAAGTGCCGGCAGTTGGAGATTCTTCAACAACTTGAGTAATAACGGTTTCAGTAACAATTGGTTTAACTGGTTCTTCAACAATTTGAGTTTGCTGAACAACAACGGGTTCATCTTCAACTTCTTCATCCTCTTCGTACAAAACTTTTTCAGGAATAACAATCTTTCCATCTCCAATTTCCATATACATATCGGCAATTACTTCCTTTTTATCGGGCATATTCTTAGTAGAAACAGATAATTGAGAATTAGAATAATTCTCTTTTTCGCCAATTAAATTGAAATCTTTTTCATAATCAGCAAGAAAAGTAAAGTTCCCTTTATCATCAGTTAAAACATAATCTACTTCGTTCCAATTATTATCATAAAGGACAATTTTAGCATCCAAAATAGGATCATTAGTAGCTTTATCAAAAGCAATACCTTTAATAATAATTCTTTGATTAACAGGATTTAAAATTTCGACTTCATAAATATCATCATTAATACCATTAGATTTTCGGTTAGAGCTAAAATAACCTTTTTTGCCATCATTTTGTAAAACAACGCCAAAATCATCGTCAGGGCTATTAAAATCAGCGCCCATATTAGCAGCTTTGCCAATAGGTAGGGCTTTAGCATTAACATAAGTTTCATAAACGTCTAAGCCACCGAGTCCACCTCTACCGTCAGAAGAGAAATACAATTTATCATTCCCGTGAATATATGGGAACACTTCGTTACCTTCAGTGTTAATTCGAGGTCCAAGATTAACAGGTTCGGTCCATCTATCCCCAACTCTTAAACTAACCCAAATGTCCATACCACCATAACCACCTGGGCGGTCGGAAGCAAAAAACAAAAATTTACTATTTTGACTTATAGAAGGATGAGCTAAATTATAATTCTTATCGTTATATTCAAAATGGAGAATATCTAAATATTCATCTTTATCCATATTATACAATGACTGGTAAATTTGAAGTTTAGATTCACCACTACCGCCACGCAAAACTTTGCAATTATCAACATTATTTTTAGTATAAATCATTTTAGTTCTATCGGCAGTAAAAGTAAGAGGTCCATTATTCAGATATGTTTGAACTTTTTTAGAGAACAATTTAGGTTTTTTGAATTCACCATCTTTATTTTTTTCAACAACAAAAAGTTGCAAATATCTTTTATTGGTCCAGCCATGTTTTCTTAAAATCCATTTAGCAGTGGGTCTTGAAGATACAAAAACGACTTTGTTATCGTCAAGAATAATAGGGCTAAAATCGCTATGTTTAGAATTAAAATTAGAAGAAGATATTTTATAATTAGCGGTATCTTTAAAATAATCAGCAGCGTTACGAATAGATTTTGAGAATGCTTTGCCTCTATTATCGTTATTATAAAGATCAAAATAACCGGCTGCATTATTTGCATCACCTTCAGAGAGTAGAGCTTTAGCATAATAATATCTAACAATAGGTTTACTATTAGGCAAAGCAACAAGTTTATTATATGCTTCAGCAGCTTTTTTCAAGTCATTAGTCATCCTGTAACAATCAGCAAGTCGTGCAAGCACAATAGGGTCGACATCTGTATCTGATTTTTTCACTAATGCTTCATAATAAGGGATAGCTTTAGCGAAGTTGAGTGTGCTATAGTATTTATCAGCAGTAACCTGAGTAGAGGTTTGCGGAAAAGCAACTACCGAAGCAGACAAAAAGACAATTGCACACAATACCGGGATGAAAAATTTTCTCATATAAAATATATTTAAAATTAATTAAGGCAAGAATTAGAAGTATCGAGGTGATACGATCTTTTTTCCGCCAAAACCAAAAACATAAGAGAGAGATAATTCATGCGAACCGGTAGTATAATCCTGCATTTTGGTTAGAGCGAAATCATAAGAATAACCAAGCAACATTTGAGGTGTAATATAAACACCGAGCAGACCGGAGACATCGGCACCAGTGCGATAAGAGGCACCAACCCATAATCTCTCTTTAATTAAAGCACTAACATTAAAATCAAGTTCAGTTTGAGCTCCCTGAGCCATTTTAACCATAGCTTGAGGTTTTAATTTCAGGTTATGATTAACATTAAATAATCTGCCTGCCATTAAATAATAGTGGAAAGATTTAAATTCAACAGTTAAATCTTTTACAACTGTACCGCTAGAATTTACTTGAATATTATCATCAATCATTCTGGGGATAGAAACACCAGCATAGAATTTATCATTGTGATAATAAGCACCAAATCCAAAGTTAGGAGTTGCAACGGTAGGAGTATTAGCGGAGAATTCGGGGTCGCCTGATTGCAGTGTACTAACATCAGCAAATTTATTAAGTTGCAGATGTACACCACCCATAAGGCCGAGGCTCAAATAATCTCTTTCATTAACCTGAAGATGATAAGCATAGCTAGCATAAATAAGGTTACGGTCGAGAACTCCGATGTTTTCGTTAAGGAAACTAAGTCCAACACCCATTTTATTAGCCATAAGAGGAGCATGAGCTGAGAAAGTAGTAGTAACGGGTCTACCATCTCCGAAGCCCATCCATTGTTGGCGATGAAGAGCGTTAAGAGCCAAAGCTTCTTTAGTACCAGTATAAGCAGGATTTATAAACATTTCGTTGTTCATAAACTGAGTAAACATTGCATCATACTGTGCGTTTACTATACCGGTTGTTCCGGTAATGAGTAGCAGCGTAATCGCTGCTACTCTTTTTATGATTCTATTGGTCATATTCATTAATTTTTATATTCGCTAATTAATACTGAATTACAATAAATCCTTTTTCCGGGTTGCGGTCGTTGCGGTTGTACTCAAGCACATAGTAGTATGTACCAGGAAGTACTTTTTCGTCATTTATAATAAATCCGCCTACGTTTGGTTTACCATCCCAAGTGTTGTCATAGCCTGTAGCTTTGTATACAGGATTACCCCAACGGTTAAAGATAGTAAGTTCGCAATTCGGGAAGTCTTCGATACCAGGTATTACGAAGAAGTCGTTGATTCCATCGCCGTTTGGTGAGAAACCTTCAGGTATAAAGAGCAACAAGGTAGGTTCTAACATTACAACGGTAATTTCATTTTCGCCTTCTTCATCAGCTATACCATTATTATTAGGATCAGCATGTAAACCATCGTTAGAAATATCACTTGCAGTTTCCATAGAATTATCAACTCCAGTTGCAAGAGCAGAATTTTCGTAAGGTCCAAAGTAATTATTAGCAACAATGTTTACAGTAAATGTAATTGTTTCGCTTTGGCCAGGTAATAAAGTATTACCAGTTGTTGATAGTAAGTTGATATCATTATAGCCATTATAAAGAGGATTAGCTATTAATGAGCCAGTAGCAGAAGGAGTAGAAACCACTGTAATAACTGCAGGGTTGTAAGTTGGCAGATTATCAACAACCTGAACATCTTCTAATGTAGCATCACCTAGATTAACAACAGTTAAGGTATAAGTAACATTATAACTATCATCAGATTGTAATACAGGTTCAGAAGCCATCTTAGCAAGTCCAATAATAGGATTATCAGGAATCACATTAATAACAACGGTTACCCAATCACAATCGCCATCACTATCGCATAAGCTAAAGCATACAGTATCAACACCAAAGAAACCAGGAGTTGGAGTGTAAGTTAAGCATACTTCAGGAGCAGATGTAACATTGAATGATGCAACACCATTGCTATAGCAACCAGAATAGCTAACAGTATAAGGAGCAACACCATCAACGTCGTAAATTGGAAGACATAATACTAATGTGCTATCTTCTGGCATATTAACAACTGTATCGAATACAACAGGAGCGTCATTAACAGGAGTTACATTAATTATTACAGTTGCACTGCTACATAGGTTAGAGCTATCACAAACTTGATAAGTAAATTGGTCATTACCAAAATAGTTAGTATCAGGGCTATAAGTAACAATACCTGTTAGCGGATCTACTGTTAAAGTACCGTTAGAAGTATTTGAAGTAACAGTAATAGAAGCAGGATTTAAATTATTATCACAATCTAAATCATTAACTAAAACATCAAAAGAAATATCAGTATCTTCAAGAGTTGTAACAGTATCATTAATAGCTAGAGGTTGACCAAGAACAGTAATTAACTGGGTACAATAAGCAGTATCACCATTTTGATAAACAGCAGCCCATTCAACAGGAGTAATACCAACTGGATAAGTATCACTTGCATTTGCAGTAAAATTGTAATTGTTATAAACATCAACAACACAATTAACGCCTGCGGTCAAGTTAGATAGAGGTACATTAACAAATACGTCACAATCGGCAGGAGCAGTAACTTCAACTATATCAGCATTACAAACAAGAGCTGGGTTATGAGTAACAACGAGTGTCATAGTATCAAATACATCAACACAAGGAGGTACTCCTTCAGCAAACAATATTAATTGTACTGAACCAGCAACTGCATCGGCATAGCTTGGATAGTAAACAGGATTAACAGCAATAGGATTACTGAAAGTACCAGTACCAGAAGTTATCCATTGAATAGATGCATAATTTGTAGCAGCAGCACCAGATAATGTATAAGGAATATCTTGACAAGTTTGAGCGTCAGGTCCTGCATCAACAATAGCTGCATCACTAACTTTAATATGAACGTAATCGTATTCAGGAGTACAAGTACCATTTGATATTGTCCATACAAAACTGTATTCACCAGAAGCTGAGAAAGTAATATCAGTAACACTACTTAAAGGATCAGCGATTACAGCAGGAGAGCCGAGTACTTGAGTCCATGTACCTATACCAACAGCAGGAACATTAGCGTTCATAGCAGTTGTAACAGAAGCACCACTTAAGCAGAGGTCTTGATCTTGACCTGCATAAGATACAGAAGGACGTTCGTAATTAATTACAACAACAGTATCAGTAGTTGGGCAATTACCTGTAGGATATACAGAAGTTAAAGTATAAACAAATTCGTAAGTACCATAAGTTAAACCCGACACAGTAGCGTAATGATTATCAACTGGAGAAATAGTAACAGTATTAGGGCCAGACAATTGCGACCAGCTTCCTAAAGTACCATTAACCCAATTACCAGTTAAGGTAGTATTAAATTCTGAACAAAGAATCTGGTCAGGACCTGCAACGGCTGGTATTCTTTGATGTACATCAATGAAAATTGTATCATTAGTACAAGCAACACCAGGAATACCATTATCACATAAACTAAGAACAACCATATCAGTTCCATAATAACCAGTATTAGGTTTATAATCGAAATTACCTAATGCATCGATTACAAAAGTACCGTTAGAAGCTGTTACAACAGGCATAACAACAACATCAAGGCTTGTTCCGTCAGGGTCATAATCACCATTAAATACATTTCCTGATATGCTATCGCCTTCGCATAAACCAATTTGTTCGTTAAATGTAATAGGAACATCATTAACAGGATTAACAGTAATGAAGATTGTATCGTTAGTACAAGCAGAAGGCATAGGAATACCATTATCACAAACACTAACAATAACAGTATCATTACCGTAGTAATCTAATGAAGGAGTATAAACAAAATCTCCATTAGCTGAAAGTACAACAGAGCCATTAAATGGTCCATATACTGGAGTAGTGTTAATATTCAATGCAGTTCCATCAGGATCAATATCACCATTAGCTAGGACATTACCTGCAACAGGAACATCTTCATCAGTAATAACATCTTCATTAACAGTAATAGGAGCATCGTTTACAGGATTAATGGTAAAGAAAATAGTATCGTTAGTACATTCAGAAGGTAATGGGTAACCATTATCACAAATGCTAACTACAACCATATCAGAACCATAATAATTAGTATTTGGAGTATAAGAGAAATTACCTGAAGCATCAATTATAAATACACCATTTGAAGCATCAACAACTGTAGTTGTAACAACACTCAATGACGTTAAATCAATGTCATAATCACCGTTAGCGAGGACGTTACCAGAAGTTGAAACATCTTCATCAGTAGTAATATATTCATTGAAAGTAACAGGAGCATCGTTAATTGGATTAACTACTACGAACACTGTATCGTTAGTACATACAGATGGCATTGGATAACCATTATCACAAACACTAACTACAAACATATCATTACCGTAGTAATTAGCATTAGGTGTATAAGAGTAAGAACCATCAGTATTAATAACTACAGCACCATATTGTGGGAATACCACAGGAGTAGTTAAAGCACTAAGAGCTGTTCCATCAGGATCGTTATCACCGTTAGCAAGAACAGAACCAGAGAATGGAATATCTTCATCAGTAGTAATGTTCTCATTAAAAGTAACAGGAGCATCATTAACTGGAAGAATATTAATGAAGATAGTATCATTAGTACAAGTACTTGCAGGAACACCGTTATCACAAATACTAACAACAACAACATCAGTACCATGATAATTCAAATTAGGTGTATAAATGAAAGTACCGTTAGGATTAACATTAATAGCACCATTTAGAGGGCTCTGAACAGGTGTAGTATTAACATAAAGAGCAGTTCCATCAGGATCGAAATCGCCATTAGCTAACACAGAACCATTAATTGCAAGGTCTTCAAAAGTAGAAATATATTCATTGTATGTAACAGGTTCATCATTAACAGGAACAACTGTTATATTAATAACATCGTAGCTGCAAGCAGATGGCAAAGGAATACCGTTATCACAAACAAGAACAGTAATTTGGTCATTGCCATTGTAACCAGCGTGTGGTGTATAAGTGAAATCGCCGTTAGATGCTATTACAACAGAGCCATGATAAGGGCCTGAGACAGGTGTAGTATTTACGCTTAATGCAGTTCCATCAGGGTCATAATCGCCATTAGTAAGAATATTATCTGAAATAGGAACATTTTCATTAGTTGTAATATTTTCATTATACGTAATAGGAGGCGTATTAACAGGATTTACAAGTATAAATATAGTATCATTTGTACAAGCAACACCTGGAATACCATTATCACATATACTGATAACTACTTGATCAACACCGTTATATCCTAAACTTGGAGTATAAGTATAAGAGCCATTAGGATTAATAACTATAGTACCATTTGCAGGCGATACAACTGGAGTAGTAGAAGCAGTAATAACAGTTCCATCAGGGTCATAATCACCGTTAGTTAAAACAGAACCCATAAATGGAATATCTTCAACTGTTGTAATATACTCGTTGTAAGTTACAGGAGCATCATTTACAGGATTAACAACAACAAAGATAGTATCGTTAGTACAAGCAGAAGGCATTGGGACACCGTTATCACAAACATTAACAACAATTATATCATTGCCAAAGTAATTAGTATAAGGTGTATAAACGAAATTACCTAGAGCATCAACTACGAATGTACCGTTATATGGACCAATTATAGTAGTTGGATTAACGAATAAAGCTGTACCGTCAGGATCATTATCACCATTAGTAAGTAAATTACCAACGTAAGGAGTATCCTCATCAGTAACAATATTTTCGTTATAAGTAACAGGAGCATCATTAACAGGATTTACAGTAATAAATATAGTATCGTTAACACAAATTGCAGGAGTTGGAATTCCTTGGTCACAAAGACTAATAACTACCATATCGTTACCATTGAAGCTAGCATTAGGAATATAAGTAAAGTTACCAGCAGCGTCAATATTAAATGAACCATTACTTGCATCAACAACAGGAGTTGTAGTAACAACTAAAGCAGTTCCATCAGGATCATAATCACCATTAATAATGGTACCACTTAAGTTAACATTTTCCATAGTAGAAACATACTCGTTATAAACTACTGGAGCATCGTTAACAGGATTAACAGTAATAAATACTGTATCATTAGTACACAATGATGGCATTGGGGTACCATTATCACAAACACTAACAATAAACATATCGTTACCGTTAAAGCCAGCTAAAGGAGTATAAGTATAATTACCGACAGCATCAATATTTAATGTACCATTGAAAGGTCCATAAACTGGAATATTAGTCCACAATGTAGTTCCATCAGGATCATAATCACCATTAACAAGGACATTACCGGATACAGGAGTATCTTCATCAGTTACAATGTTTTCATTAATCGTTACAGGAGAATTATTAATTGCTGCTGCATTAATAAAAATTGTATCATAAGTACACATTGAAGGCATAGGGACTCCGTTATCGCAAATGTTGACAACAATAGTATCAGGGCCATTATAACCAGGAGCAGGAGTATAAGTGAAAGTTCCGTTAGGATTAATCACAATACTACCGTTCATTGGACCAGAGACAGGAGTTACATCAGCAGTAAGAGCAGTTCCATCAGGGTCATAATCACCATTAATTAATACAGAACCGCTAACAGGAGTATCTTCAGAAGTATTAACATACTCATTATAAGTAACAGGTGCATCATTAAATGGGTTAACAGTAATATTAATGACATCGTAGCTACAAGCAACAGGAATAGGGATTCCATTATCACATACTGACAAGGTAACCTGATCAGAGCCGTAGAAACCTGGCAGTGGAGTATAAGTAAAGTCGCCGTTAGCAGCTACAGTAATTGTACCGTGTGAAGGTCCTGCAATAGGAGTAGTATTAACATTAAGAGCAGTTCCATCAGGATCAAAATCACCATTTGCTAAAACATTACCAGAAACTGGTACATTTTCGTCTGTTACAATAGTTTCATCATAAGTAACAGGGGCGGTATTAACAGGGTTGATTAAGATAAAGATAGTATCGTTAGTACAAAGTTCAGGCATAGGAATACCACTATCACAAACACTAACAACAACAGTGTCCCAACCATTGTATAATGAATCAGGAGTATAAATATAAGTACCTGATGCGTCAAGAACAATAGTGCCATGATTTGGACCTTCGACTGGAGTTGTAACAACACTCAATGCAGAAATATCAATATCATGATCACCGTTAGTTAAGACAGATCCGAATAATGGAGTATCTTCCATAGTAGTAACGTATTCGTTAACAGTAATAGGAGCATCATTAACAGGATCAACGGTAAAGAACAAAGTGTCGTGAGTAGATAAAATAGGTAATGGCCAACCATCATCATAAACAATAACAATAACCTGATCTGTTCCATTATAATTAGGATAAGGAGTATAAGTAAAGTCACCCGCAGCATTAACGACAAATGAGCCGTGAGCAGGACCAATAGCAGGAACAGGATTAACAGTTAAGAAAGTTTCAACATCATAATCACCATTTGCAAGTACATTACCGGTTACGAAAGTATCCTCATCTAAATTAATATATTCATTAAATGTATAAGGAGCATCGTTAATAGGATTAATAGTAATAAATATAGTGTCATGAGTACATTCAATACCAGGGATTCCATCATCACAAATATCAATAATAACAGTATCATATCCATAATAATGCAAATCAGGGGTATAAGTAAAGTTACCATTAATGTCAACAATTATTGAACCGTGGTATGGACCTTCAACAGGTGTTGTAGTAGCTGTTAGAGTAGTACCTGGGTCAACTATATCCTGATCGCCATTAGCTAAAACATTACCTGAGAAAGGAATATCCTCATCAGTAATAAAGTGTTCGTTGAAAGTTACAGGAGGATCATTAACAGGATTAACAGTTATAAATATTGTATCGTTAGTACATAAACTTGGCATAGGATGACCATCATCACAGAACTCAACAATAACAGTATCTAGTCCGAAGAAGTTAGCAAACGGAGTATAAATATAATCGCCACTTGGGTCAATTACAAATGTACCATTTGTAGCATCTAGTACTGGAGTAGTATTAATAGTAAGAATTGTAGGATATAAATTATTGTCAATATCATCATTATCACCATTCCATACTGTACCTGTAATAAATGTATCTTCATCAAGAGCGATAGTTTCATTATAAGTTACAGGAGCATCATTAACTGGCATAACATCAATAAAGATAGTATCAGGAGTACATTCAATACCAGGAGTACCATCATCGCAAATATCAACTATAACAGTATCGTAACCGTGATAATTCAAATAAGGAGAATAAGTAAAATCACCAAGAGGATCTACAACAAATGTACCATGCAAAGGAGCTTGAATTGGAGTAGTAACAACTAAGATTGTAGTACCTGGATCTAACAGATCATTATCACCATTAGCAAGAACATTACCTGAATAAGGAGTATCTTCATCAGTTACAACAAATTCATTAAATGTAGCAGGTGGGTCATTAATAGGATTAACAGTAATAAATATAGTATCAACGTTGCACAATGAAGGCATTGGATAACCAAGGTCGCATATTTGAACAATAACAGTATCATTACCATAGAAATTAGCGTCAGGAGTATAAGCGAAATCACCGGCAGCATCAATAAAGAATGTACCATTAGCAGCATCCTGAACAGGAGATAAAGTAACTGTTAGAGGCATACCATCAGGATCATAATCACCATTATAAATATTACCTGTAATAAAGTCATCTTCATCAAGTGTTAGATTTTCATTAACAGTTATAGGAGTAGTATTAACAGGAACTACAACAATGTTAATAGTATCGTTAGAACAAGCTGAAGCTGGCAAACCATAACCGTCATCGCAAATACTAACAACAACCATATCGAAACCATTATAATTATATGATGGAGTATATGAATAACTACCGTCAGAAAGAATGCTGAAAGTACCATTACTTGGACCAGCTACAGGTGTAGTAGATACAGTAAGAGTAGTACCAATTTCAATATCATAATCACCATTATTCAGTACGTTTCCACTAACAGGTACATTTTCGAATGTTGCAGTATATTCATTGAATGTAACTGGAGGATCATTAACAGGATCAACAGTAATAAATACAGT
>CAZDEU010000053.1:0-15671 GCA_964504265.1 uncultured Bacteroidales bacterium | reverse complement strand
AATGCTGGCATTGAAGTTTAAAATGTATTAAATTTTATATATTAAATTAAAAAATAACCAATATTTTTATTATCTCAGTTCTAATATTTTTGCATAATGTTTCTTCACTCTTCTAAATTTTCAAAAAAAATAAATATATTTAAAATAATTGTTAGTTATTATATTAAAAGACACAACAAGAAAATGTTGATTTACACAAACATAAAAACAAATCAAGTTATGATAATATATCATTAAGCTATATATGTTCTACATAATATTTAAAGTATAATAAAAAATATTATTTATTAAGACATGTAACAAACATATTTTTTTACAAAAAAAGGGTTGCCCGTCAATTAGCAACCCTTAAATCGTCAATCGTAAACTATATATTTATTAACCTATATATTATTCAATTATCATTTTACCAGCAGTGCTGTTATTACCGGTTGAAACATTATAGAAATAAACACCTGAGTTAAGATTTTCTTTATCAAATCTAATTGTGTGAGTTCCTGAACCTAATGTACCAGTTTCAATTTTTCTTACTTCCTGCCCAATCATATTATAAACCGTAACAACAACTTTAGCAGAATTTTTTAAAGTTATATCAATATTAGTAAAATCTTTGAAAGGATTTGGATAATTCTGATAAACAATAGTATTATTATCATCAAAAGATTTAATTCCTGAAGTAAAGTCAGTTTGGTTAAATGTTACACCTGTAAGCAGTTCAAAAATCTGTTCGTTGTCAGGAGTAGCACCAATAGCCGTAGTAACAATAGGAATAGTAAAATCATTACCTTGAACAATAATTCTGTCGGCAACATACATAAAATAATTATCGCCATCATAATTAGTATTTGCAGTAAAATTAACCACCGGTGTTTTAAAACCAGAGTTAATATCGTAACCTCTTGCTAAAACATCAGGCAAATTGTTCATAGCAGTAAATGTAGTATCGGAATCTGTCCAAACGCAGAATATTTTAGAACCGTCAGGAGTTCTGCTAGCTTGAATTCTGTGATCCCAACCAACTGCATCATTTCCTGCGCCCCATCCAGATAAATCAGCTTCAACATATTCAGTTAAAATAGTATCAACAACCCATGCATTCCATCCAGTAGATGTTGTGTGAACATCATAAATAACTTTAGGTTCATAAGAATAGATGTAACCTAAAGAATCGGGGTCTTTAGTAACTCCAAAGCCGCAATTAACTAAAGTAAAAATATGTAATTCACCGTTAGCATCAACAACGCCATCGGAGCTAGAATACCAGTCGACAAAATTAATACGTGGATTGCCTGAATAACCAAGTGTACCTTGCCACCAATCGTTAAGATGAGCCATAATAGTTGCGTTAGTAGTAAAATCGAAATCAGGCAGAGCATTCCATGTAGTACCTTTATCAGTTGATTTATAAACCAAAGGCACTGTAGCTAAATCAACATCAAGACTGTCAACTCCAAAAATCCACATATAGCCAACAGAACCATCTTCAGACCATGCAGTATTATAACTTGAATATACATCTATTCCATCGGTAGGTGCGTTAAATAAAGGAACTTTAACTATACTAGTATTCCAATCAAAACCGCCTTTAGCTGCAGAATTATTATATTTAAAATTATTCATAGCAAGATAAGAAAGATTATAAGAGCCAGTAGCATGATTACTTTCATCAAAAATACCTAAAATATGTTGAGTACTATCATTGCAAGAAGCAAAACCATATCGAGGGAAATATTGAGGCATAGGAGGAGCGTTATCAGGGTATGAAGTAAAATCAGTGTTAGTACTATCTAAACGACTTGAAGCAATAAAATAAGAATCCCAGTTAGCCCCAATTAAACTAGGTCCCATTGCAATAGCGTAAGCATTTGCTGGGTCAGTATTACCAGCAGGGTTAAAAATAACACCTGAAGGATAACGCACCTTACAAGTTGGGTCGTCTAATGTAATATAATTAAACGTAGAACCTAAATCGCTTGTATAAGCATAAGTAAGTTGGTTAGCATTACCACCATAAGAACCACCAGGGCGGTGAGTAAACATAAGGGTATTGATTTCAGGATTATAAGTTAAGCAATTTGAATGAGAAACAAGAGCGGTAAAAATATTATACGATGCAGCAAAAGGTATTTTACCTAAGATATTAATATTTTTAACTGAATAATTGCTTTGTTTAACAGGTCCCATTGAAAAAGAACTGACTTTATCAGCTTTATAAAGGCTTGATTTATTAGGCTTTTGTAAAGCTTGACGTTTATTTACAGGCATCTGTGCAAATAAGATAGAACTTGATATTACCAATGCAGTGAGTAATAAGATTTTTCTCATGACTTTTAAAATTAGGTTTATAATAAAATGATTAATTCAAAATTTTGTTTACAAACTTAATAATTTTTTTTCATTATACAATATTTTTCTTAAAAATATTTTTTATTTCATTTTTTAGAATAGTAATATCATTTTTATTTGGCAAAAAATCTTTGATTGAAACATTAGTTAATTTACAGAAAATTATAATTTGATAAATACAGGAAGCTGTATAAGAAATTGTTGCAGCCATTGCTGCACCAGCAAGTTTATAATGAGGAATTAAAATTATACATAGTATAAAAGTAAATACTAAACCAATACCCGAACTTATAGTGTTGTGAAATGGTTTTCCTGTTCCTGAAAAATAATGACTTAAAATCATACCTGCCGAAATTGCTGTTATTCCAGTTGCAAGAAAAAATATTACTTCTTTTACATTTATAAAATCGGGGCCAAAAATTAATCCAAAAAATGATTTTGGTAAAATCAATATTATTATTAAAAGAAATAATGTTGATAGTAAAGATAATTTAAAAAAACCTAATGTAAGCTTCACTTTATAGTCTTTGTCGTTTGAGTTCGATATTTTTGAATATATAATTGTAGAAAGGCTTTTGGGGATATTCCAAACACCTTCGGCCAATTGAGTGCCAAGGTTATAAACCCCTAAAGCACTACGACCTAAATGCAAATCTATTAGATAATAAGCTAAGCGGTAATTCATCAACTGAAAAAGATTAGCAGCCTGAAAAATTGTCCCAAGCCTGAAAAATTCTTTAATTATTGATGTTAGTCCATTTAAATCGCCTATTTTTATTAATTTTTTGATAATTAAAGTGCTCCAAAGCAAAGATGACAAATATGCACAGTATAATGCAAAAATGTAGGCATAAATTCCAAGTTTTGGAAAAAAATGAACAAAAAGAATTAAACTAACTAATAATACTAACATTTGAGCCAATGAAGTCAAATTAAAAAAATTTATTTTTTCTTTTCCAAGAATAAACATCTGATTAATAGAGGTAAGCGAAAATATTAAAGATAATAGCATAACATGATAAGTAAATTCGTGAGGTATTAAACCTGTTATACTTAACAATATTGCTACAGGAACCGATGTTATTAAAGCCCATATATAAGAAGGTATTAATAGTTTGTATAAATCATAACGTGGCACCAAATACACTAAAGCACTACCACCCACAAAATTATTTATCATCACTATTATTGTAATGCCAAGAAGAATTAAACCAATAGTACCTGTGCCTTCAGCTCCGAATTTTTGCGAAATAATAATTATCACTATAAAACTAATAATAGCATTGATAAAACGAGTAAATATTGTGCCAAATATATTTTTAATCATTAATTTTAAATTTCAACAAAGTTAAATTGATTTATTGATAATATTATCATACAATTCGGCAAGCTGTTTCCCAACAATTTGCATACTGTATTTATCAACAATTTTTTTTCTTAAGTTAACAGGGTAATAATTATTAAGATTGTTAAGAACATTGTCGATAGCTTTAGCAAAGTTTTTTTCGTTGCCTGCTTCAACAAGTACACCGCAATCAGGTGAAAGCATTTCGCTAATGCCGCCAACTCTTGTAGCAACAACAGGTTTTCCACAGCTAAGTGCTTCATTAATAACAACTGGAATATTTTCATAATTGCTAAACAATAATAATAAATGAGATTTGCCAAGTGCATTCGCAACATCTACATCACGCATAATACCATCAAAAAATACATATTTATCGTTTATTTCAAGTTCTTTAGCTAAACTTTCCAATTTTTTCTTGTCTTGTCCTTCACCAACAAGATGAAGAATAAAATCATTTCTAATATAAGTAAGTTCTTTAATAGCTCGCAACAAGCCTGAAATATTTTTAGATTTATCTTCAAAACAAGATATATGGATTAGTTGGTAAGCACCGTTTTCTTTTACTGCAGGTAAAGGTCTAAAAATATCAGTATCAACAACATTATTAATAATAAAAGTGTTTTTATTTTCCAAATGGTGCAATTTCATAGCTTTTCGTAAGTTTTCAGAAACAACAAGCAGAGCATTAGCTTTTGCAACAACAATTTTTGTAAAAATTTTTCTCAACAAACCTTTATAAGTGTTAACATTAGGAAGGTATCTTGACCAATGTTCTACAATAATATAAGGTATGTTATAAAACATTTTAAAAAAGAAAGCTGGCACCGCAGCTCTCGTTAAAATATTAACCTGAATAATATCGGGAGTTCCAAAATATTCTTTAACTCTTTTCCATCCCAAATAAAAACTTTTTAAATATCTAAAACTATTAATAAAAGGTTTAAAAAGGCTGTACCCTGATGAAGCCGGGCGATAATAAACAATGATTTCATAATCTTTTTCAATTTTTTTTTCTTCAATTTCGTAAATATTATTTTTTAATATATTATCAGAATGTATATATAAAACGCATACATTGTAATAGTTTGCAACAGCTTGTGCATGCCTTTTTACGAAAAGCCCCAACATATCATCACGTCGGTTAGGATACCATGCTGATAAAAATAAAACCTTATTTTTGGGTGTTGTCATTACTTTGAAAAAACTTATAAAAACGTGGCAAATTACAAAAATTAAATTTTTTAAATAAAACAATGAAAATATTTTTAAATTATTTGTAAAGATTAAAAAAATATTGCTACTTTTGCAAACTGAAATAAAAAGAAGATAAAAATTTTTTAAGATGAAGCCAGAATTAATAAGATATGTAGAGGAAACATATATTCCTAAAAAAGAATTTCCAAAATTTAAAGCCGGTGATACTGTAACAGTAAGTTATAAGATTAAAGAAGGTAATAAAGAACGTATTCAGCAATATACTGGAGTTGTTTTACAACTTAACAGCGAAGGACAAACATCTACTTTTACTGTTAGAAAAATGTCAGGTAATATTGGTGTTGAAAGAATTTTTCCTGTAAACAGTCCTTTTATTGATAATATTATTGTAAATAAAAGAGGTGTTGTTCGTAGAGCTAAAATATTTTATCTGCGTAAATTAACAGGTAAAAAAGCCAGAATTAAAGAAAAAAAATATTAATATAAAAAATCTCCTTTAATCCCGAATAAGTAAGTTCGGGATTTTTTTTTCAGATTTTTGTTAGCTCGGCTTTATTCGTACCTTTGTGTTGTTATTCTTTTATTTTTTATAAATGATTTTCAATTACAGGAAAAAAAATACTTATACTTCTGAATCTCTTACAGCATTAACACGCAAGAGGTTCTTTAAAAATAAAATTTCTGTTGTTGCTTTTGCTTTTATTGTAGCAATTACAATTATTTCGTTGTTAGGTTATTTAATTACTCCTGATAATACTCCCTATTCAAATCATCAAAATATTGAAATAGCTGCAAAAAATCCCGGTTATAAGGTAAAAATGTTGCTTGTAAAAAAAAATCGTAGCATTGAGAAAAAAAAACTTATCAGCAAAATGCTTTTTGGAAAAGAGTCTGAATTTCAATATTTACCTTTTTATTCATATTATTTTTCAGCCGATAGCATATATTTGGAAGAAATAACTGGAGAAGTTCCCAATAATGGAGTTTTTAAAAAAATTAATATTGCTGATGTTATTTTTGCGTTAAATACTGAAAATTCATCTATAAAATATTATAATGATAAAATTGATTTTTTATCTTTAGATGGCAATAATAAAATAATTGAAGTTTCAGAGTTAAGAAATATTATTGAAAAAAAACATTTAATAAGCAAAAAATTTATATTAGGTACCGACCGTTTTGGTCGTGATATGTTTAGTCGGCTTGTTATTGGAACTAGAGTTAGCTTGTCGGTTGGCTTAATATCGGTATTAATTGCTTTAACCATTGGAATTTTGCTTGGTGCTTTAGCTGGCTATTATGGCGGTAAATTAGACCAACTAATTGTTTGGCTTATTAATGTGGTATGGTCAATACCAACATTATTGCTTGTAATTGCTATTACTTTTGCTTTGGGTAGAGGCTTTTGGCAGGTGTTTGTTGCTGTTGGTTTAACAATGTGGGTCGATATAGCAAGAGTTGTAAGAGGGCAATTTATGAGCATCAGAGAAAAAGAATTTGTTGAAGCAGGCAAAGCCCTCGGATATAAAAATAATCGAATAATTTTTAATCATATTTTACCTAATGTATTGGGACCTGTTTTTGTTATTACTGCGTCAAATTTTGCATCGGCTATACTAACTGAAGCAGGGCTAAGTTTCCTAGGTATAGGAGTACAGCCACCAATGCCTTCGTGGGGTACTATGATAAGAGAACATAGTGCCTATATTATACTTGATTCAGCATGGCTTGCTGTGCTGCCTGGCATTGCTATAATGCTTACTGTACTCTCGTTTATGATGATTGGCAATGGATTGCGTGATGCGATGGATGTTAGAATTTATGATACAAAGTGATTGTTTTTTTCTATTAACTCTTAATTTATCTGATTTTTTAAAATTTATTAGCTTATTTTCAGTCTTGTTTTTTTAAGTCAAAAATTACATATCTTTGCAATTTATTTAAAGATTTTTTGTTAAGTTGTTGTATAACAAATTAAAACATTTTATTAATTTTAAAACACTAATTTAAATGAACATAGAAAGAATTGATACAGGAGATTTGACTGCTACAATAAAAATTGAACTTAAAACAGACGACTACGCTCAAAAAGTTGATAATGAACTGAAAAAAATTCAGAAAAGTACCAATATGCCCGGCTTTAGACCTGGTAAAGTCCCTTTTGGAATGATTAAAAAAATGTATGGGAAATCAGTTAAATTTGAAAATGTTAATACTATTTTAACTGAAGCTATTAATAATTATGTTGAAAATAATAATTTATCAATTATTGCAACTCCTATTGCTTTGCACGACGATAATATGGATATTGACTGGGAAAATAACGTTGACATAACTTTCTCTTTTCGCATAGGTTTAGAACCCGATTTTGACGTTGAACCTGATAAACTACCCGAAATTACAAAGTATAATGTTATTGTTGATGATGAAACAATTGATACACTTATCGATTCTATGCGTAAAAAATTAGGCAATACAATTGATGTTGAAGTATCTGAAGAAACTGACCGTGTAAATATTGACTTTTCGGAACTTGATGAAAATGGCAATGTTTTAGAAGGCGGAATTGCTGGTAGTACTATGATTGTACCTGAATTTCTGAAGAATGATAATGAATTATTTATTGCCGTTAAAGCTGGCGATGAAATTGTTTTTGATGCTAAAAAAATTGTAGACAATAATATATCAGAGCTTTGCGGTATGCTAAATATTGATAAAGAAAAGGCTGAAAATTTAACATCTGATTTTAAAGCTGTTGTTACATCTGTCAAAAGAATTGAACTTGCTGAAATTGATGAAGAATTCTTTAAAAAGCTATTCCCTTACAAAACAATTGATAATGAACAGATGCTCAGAGAAAATATAGCTAAAGAACTTCTTATTTCTTATAATAATAAAAGTAAACAACATTTTATTAATGATGTTAATGAAATGCTGAAAAATGAAATTAAATTTGATTTACCTCATGATTTTCTTAAACAATGGCTAAAATATAATGCTGAAAAAGATATTGACGATGAAACTCTCGGAAAAGATTATCCCTATTACGAAAATACTTTAAGATTAAAGCTTATTGAAAAGAAAATTATGTCGAAATACAACATTAATGTTGAAATGGACGATATGAGAAGTCATGTTAAAAATTCATTAATGAATAGTTTTTTTAGAAAAGATGATGATAATTTGTCGGATGAAAATTTAAAATACATTGATAATATTGTTGATACTGTTCTTGAAAAAGAAGATGAAAAACGTAAAATAATAGACGAAATATTTGAAACCAAATTTTTTGATTTTTATTCAACATCTCTTCAAATAGTTGAAAAAGATGTTACTTATGAAGAATTTCTTAATTTTGTTTCTTAAAAGATTAATTATTTAAATTTTAAAAAATATTACTTATATGAACAGTAACGAATTTACCAAATATGCTGTTAAACATCATGGTATAAGCAGTCTTAACCTTCACCGATATACTTCGAAAATTAATAGTGTTTCGCCATATATTATTGAAGAACGTCAGTTAAATGCTGTTTCGCTTGATGTTTTCTCCCGTCTTATGATGGACCGTATTATTTTTCTTGGTACCGAAATTTATGATGAAGTAGCTAATATTATTCAGGCTCAGTTGCTTTTTCTTGAGTCGGTTGACCGCAAAAAAGATATTCAGATTTATCTGAACACACCAGGAGGTTCAATATATGCAGGACTTGGCATATATGATACAATGCAATATATTCAGCCCGATGTAGCAACTATTTGTACTGGAATTGCTGCATCAATGGGAGCAGTTATTTTATGTGCAGGTCATGATGGTAAAAGGTCAGCTCTTAAACATTCGAGAGTTATGATACATCAACCTATGGGTGGTGCTTATGGGCAGGCTTCTGAAATTGAAATTACTGCACGCGAAATTCAAAAGTTGAAAAAAGAACTTTACGAAATTATTTCTATGCATTCTAAACAACCTTTCGATAAGGTTTGGCAAGATTCGGACAGAGATTACTGGATGATAGCTGATGAAGCTAAAGAATATGGTATTATAGACGAAATACTTGGTTTCAATGCTAAAAAATAATTAGAGTTTGTAATAAATGTCGAATTTTACATAACTCTAACATTCTAATCTAAACTCTTTTTATGCATATATACTAATTAGTACAAAATTTTTAAGATTAATTTTTATGGGAAAAACATTTAAACGTTGTTCTTTTTGTGGGAGAGATAGCAAAGATACAGGAATGCTTATTGCTGGTATTGATGCTTATATTTGTGATGCTTGCATAGCTCAGGCTCAAGCTATTGTTAACGAAGAGCAATCTGTTAAATTAAATAAAAGTTTATCGTCTGTAAATCTCCTTAAACCACAGCAAATTAAAGCTCATCTTGATGAATATGTTATTGGTCAAGATGATGCTAAAAAAGTTATTTCAGTTGCTGTTTACAATCATTTTAAAAGAATTAATTATTTTCATAAAAAAAATAAAGGGAGCAAAGAAGATGTTGAGCTTGAAAAATCAAATATTCTGCTTGTTGGTGAAACTGGAACAGGAAAAACTTTAATAGCTCGAACTATTGCTAAATTACTTCAGGTTCCTTTTTGTATTGCCGATGCTACTGTTCTTACCGAAGCTGGTTATGTTGGAGAGGATGTTGAAAGTGTGCTTTCAAGACTTCTTCAGGTTGCTGATTTTAATGTTGCCGCAGCAGAAAAAGGTATTGTATTTATTGATGAAATAGATAAAATAGCAAGAAAAAGCGATAATCCTTCTATTACAAGAGATGTATCGGGCGAAGGAGTGCAACAGGCTTTACTTAAGCTTTTAGAAGGTGCTGTTGTTTCGGTTCCTCCTCACGGCGGTCGTAAGCACCCCGAACAAAAAATGATACAAATTAATACACAAAATATTCTATTCATTTGTGGCGGTGCCTTTGATGGTATTGAAAGAAAAATTGCTTCCAGATTGTCTGCTAATATTATTGGATATAGTTCATCAAATCATGATGAGGATATTGACCGAGATAATTTAATTCAATATGTTGCCCCTCAGGATATTAAGAGCTATGGTATGATACCTGAAATAGTAGGCAGATTACCTGTTTTAACTTATCTTGAACCCTTGAGTAAGGACGCATTAAGACAGATTTTAACTGAACCCAAAAATTCTTTGATAAAGCAATTCACCAAATTGTTTGAAATGGATAATATTGAACTCGAATTTACTGAAGAAATGCTGGAGTTTGTTGTTAATAAAGCTGTTGAGTTTAAACTTGGTGCCAGAGGCTTAAGATCAATACTCGAAGCTATTATGACCGATGCTATGTTTGAACTACCTTCAAAAACAGGAACTTCTAAAATTACCCTCGACCTTGAATATGCCGAAAAAAAAATTCGTAAGGTTAATATTGGAAGATTGAAAGTGGCTTAAATTAATTGACTTGAAAAAAATATTTAAAATATTAATTATTTTGTTATGTGTTTTGCCTAACTATATTGTTAAGGCTCAGGAGATTAAAGGTTTCGTTGTTATGGCTACTGTTATTGATGGCGATACCCTACCTGTTATTTCTTTACCCGAAGTTAAAGTTTTTGCTCCTCTTAAATTTAAAAGTAAAGCCGATGCTATTCAGTTTACAAAACTAATGCGTCAGGTAAAATCGGTTTATCCTCTAGCTCGTATTGCTGCTATTAAAATTAAAGAATATAATGGTTTAATTGAAGCACAAGGTTTTTCAAAATCGGCAAGAAAAAAAATAATGAAAATGGCTGAAGATAAATTAAAACAACAATTTGAACCTGAAATAAAAAAACTTACTTTTTCGCAGGGCAGAATTTTAATAAAACTTATTGACAGAGAAACAGGCGATACATCTTATGAGTTAATTTCTGAGTTTAGAGGTAGTGTAATAGCTATTTTTTGGCAGTCATTTGCCCGAATTTTTGGGATGAACCTTAAAACGGAGTATGACCCTTATAATGCCGACCGCGATATTGAACGAATTGTTCAAATGATTGAAAACGGTGCTTTGTAGTTAAAACTATTTAATTAACAATTTTATAAAATAAAAAATATTAAGACTAAAAAGTTAATAAGCACTACTAAATGTTTTATTTTATAGTTTAAAATTATTTATTATGAAAAAAGAATATTTTAATAAAAAAATATATAGACAAAAAACATATATATTGTTGAGCATATTAATTTTAATATTAACAGGTGTTGTTGCTGTAATTATTAACGGCTTGCCAGCAAATGTATGTCAAAAGGAAAATTTTATACTTCATTACCTAGTAATGGCTTTTGTATTGTTATTAATACCTGCTGCTTATATTACATATATGGTAATGATACGGAAATCCTTAAAATTGGAAGAGCTTGATCTAAGATTTAATACTTATATTATTGCATATAATATTCGTCTATTAACTCTCGTAATAGTTGGTATATTTACAGGAATAGCTTATATAATTAGCCCTGTAAAGAATTATTTACTTTTGCTTATTGCAATTATTTTGATAATACTATTGTTTTGGCCTTCTGTGTTCAGAATAAAAGCTGAATTACAAATAAAAGACGAAGTTCAAGAACCTGAAAATAAATAATTTACGTTATCAAAATTATTCTTTAACAAAGATCTTAACTAAAGTTTTACCCTTGTAAGTTACTCTTAAAGCATATACTCCATTTGATAAATTATTAGCGTTAACTATAAATCTGTTAATCCCCTTTTTGCCATTAAAAGTATTGAAAATATTTGTTTCGCTACCTGTTGAAGTTAATATGTTTAAAGTTACTACATCATCTTCAGGAATTACTATATCGGCAGTAAAATTATTATTTACAGGATTTGGGTATAGCTCAGCAATATGGAAATTTTCAATAATTGCAGTGCAGTTTTCATTATCAATATTATTGTAGTCAGGATTATAATCGGGTATTTCGGCTTTTATGCAAATATATTCTCTTGGCATCGACGATGAAGTTTTGAAACCTGCAATAAAACTATAGTTCATTGATTTGCCTGGAGATAATAAGCCCGTCCATAGTTCAGAAAATTCTATGCCACCACTTATATAAACTTTCATTAAAATTTCTCTTATGTTTATGGTACCTAAATTAGTAATATCGGCTGCAAAATTCATGTAAGAATTGTTTTCAGCAACATAGGTTTTTGTTACAGCAATATCAGCTACAAATGGAATAACATATATATTACTTTTAGATGTGTCGCTACAACCTGCATTATTAGTAGCAATCATTGTTATTACAAACAAACCTGTATCGGAATAAATATGATTTGGCGAATGAACATCAGATGTATTCCCATCACCAAAATCCCAATTAAAAATATTGGCATTTATGCTTTGATTAGAAAATTCAACTGTTAAAGGTGGAATACCATAATCGGGTGTAAACAAGAATGCTGCCTCAGGCACAGACGATACATTAACATTTTTTGTAATTGTTGCATTGCATCCAGCAGAAGTTTCAACATACAATGTAACAGGATAAGAACCGCTGTCAGTAAATATATAATTTGGATTTTGGTAAACTGAAAAAATGTTATTTCCATTACTCCAAAACCATTTTGAAATAACATCATTATTAACAGTACTTAAATCATTAAATTGAATATAAGTACCAGCACAAGCTTTATCGGGTTCAAAATCAGCTATTGGTATTGCATTAACTGTAATAGGTTTGGTAATTTGTCCATAGCATCCGTTTATTGATTGTACTGTTAGTGTAACAAAATAGGTTTTAGCAGAATCGTAATTATGAACAGGATTACTAATATTAGAAATATTGCCATCTCCAAAATCCCATTGCCAAGATATAATTGGCTCGTAAGGATTAGTTGGCGTTATATCGGCAAAATATGTTGTTTCACCTAAACATGTTACTGACGATGTAAAATCTGTTTTAGGTGTTTTTCTTATAGTTACGTCCTTTGTAATTGAAGAGCTACAACCGTTTGAATTGCTTATTGTAAGAGTAACCTGATAAACTCCAACTGAATCGAAAGTATGTGATGGGTGTTGCAAAAATGAGGTATCAGGTACCTGACTATATGGGTCATTAAAATCCCAATGCCACGAAGTAATTGGTAAACCATCATTTGAACTTAAATCGGTAAAAAAGATTTCTTGACCATTGCAACTATTATTCGGCTGAAAATTAGCAACTGGCGATGGATAAACAATTACATTTTTATTAATAGAATTTGAACAACCTGCATCGGTTGCTACTGTTAATTTTACATTGTATATGCCAGTTTGGTTATATTTATGAGAAGGATTTTCAAGGTATGAAGTATCATTATCTCCAAAAATCCATTGATTATATGTTATAGTGTTTGGACCTATTGGAAAAGATAAATTGGTAAAATAGGTACTATCGCCGTAACATGCTGAATCTGAAATAAAATTAACAGAAGGAGCTATACCAGTTATTGCAACTTGTATAGTGTCAATAGCTTGGCAAAGCGAACTGCTTGTAACAGTTACCGAATAATTGCCAGCAGTTAAAACAGTAAAAGATTGCCCTGTCGAGCCATCATTCCATAAATATGAAACTGCCTGCCCTGCCCCAGTAATTAGGCTTATAGAATTGCCTGAACAAAAAGAAGTATCAGCACCTAATGATGCAATAATTGCGAAAGAATCAACAGCAACATAAAAATTTTCGGTAATGCTACACCCCAAAGTGTCAGTAACTTGCAACCATTTATTACCATACGAATTGACGTTAATATTAGATGAAGTTTCACCATTTGACCATAAATAATTATAATTACCACTAAGACCTGATGTAATATTTATAGAACTACCTTCGCAGTAAGCAGTATCACTAATATTGAGAGTAGGCTTATTAATATTAATTGTATCAGTCGAAACGTATCCGAACAAATCTGTAACGCTTACCCAATATTGACCACCGTTATTTACTGAAATTTGGCTGGTTGTTTCACCTGTTGACCACAAATAAGATGTAAACCTTGTACCAGCTTCAAGTGTAATATTACAAAATCCATAAGGGATGTTTATGTCAGCTCCTAAGCTTACAGGTGGACCTGCATATTTATACCTAAGATATTGTTCAACAAGCTGTTGGTTTTGTGATGATAACGTGTTGTTATAAGCAATTATTTCTGCTAAATCGCCATAAAAGAAAAATTCAGAATTATCTAATCTGGTTCCGATTCTGTTGAGAGACATATTATTAATAACACCTGTTAATGAATAATTAGCTTCCTGCCCGTTTCTAAAAAGTTTATTTTTAAAATGAGTAACAATGCCCCAGTTTGTAGGTTCAGTTGTGGCATTGCGAGCAATCTGGGTATTTGCATCATACATTCCATAACCATTTATGCTAGTATAAGTACCGCCGGCATGGCAACCACCTGAGAAACTTGTAGCTGTACCACCTGAAACTATGTAGTGAATAGATTTATTAATAGCTTTAGGTTTATATACAGCAAATATGCTAAAATTGCCATTAGTATATGCCACAGGTGCAAAATCCATATAGGTTCTGCTGCTACTTGTGCCTGTTTTTCCAAAACGAGCAACTGGTAAGCCGTTAATAGTATTTGTAACATAAGTTGGTCTTAGGCTTTGGGTTGTTTGTTCTGCATGCCTATTTTTGCCACTATAATCTAACCATTGTGCTATTTCGTCTACATTTTCTAAATTAACACCTGCATCAGCTTTAAACCAAAAATCCATACCCGATATAGTTGAGGAAGTAAACAACTGAAAATAATGCGTATTTGACACCACCGAATCGTTGCATGCATTGTAAGCTGTAGCTCTCCAATAATATCCCTGATTAGATGGTATGTTTGCAGTATAATTAGAGTTTTGAATGTAATTAAATGTTTTTATGATATTATTAAAAGCAATATCTGATGCAAATTCTAATTTATAACGAATTGCATTTGCACTTTGATTCCATATACAATTTATGCTTGTATCACTAATTATATAATTATCTAAAGGAGAAACTAAGGTAAAACTACTTACAGGAGGTGATGTTGTTACTACATTAATAGGAATAGCTATTGTATTGACGCAACCTCTTATTGTATAAACCGTTAATGAAACATCGTAATTACCAGGATTTACATATAAATGCTGAGGATTTTTTAAGGTAGAATTATTTGATGCACCACTTATTGGGTCTCCGAAATCCCAATAATAATCTATTATAGAATCGCCAATAGCGGCAGAAGAGTTAGAAAAGAAATATGTAAGATTATTTATACAACTTATTGGTGAAGAAATAAAACCGGCTTGTGGAAGCTCGTAAATTATTACATTATTAGTTTTTTCTTTTGTACAGCCGGCTGCTGTTATTGCAGTTAAAGAAACATTAAACGTACCTGAAGTGTTAAACTGATATGTTGGATTTTGCATGTTAGAACTATCACCAGTACCAAAAACCCATAGCCATTTATTCACATAATCAGGTGCTTGAGCTATTGACAAATCAGTAAAATGTGTGAAACTACCCAAACAAACAGTATCTGCAGAAAATTCAGTTTGAGGGGCAACACCTGAAATACCTATATTTATCGTATCTATTCCAACGCAACCATTATTATTTGTAACTGTTACAGAATATTCTCCCGCATTGCTTATAGTTAAGGTGCTATCAGTTGAATTATCCGACCATAAAAAACTTAAATTCTGATAATTATATAAAGGTTGGGTTAATTTTATGAAATTGCCTGAGCAAAATGCAGTATCAGCACCTAA
>CAZDEU010000052.1:0-15702 GCA_964504265.1 uncultured Bacteroidales bacterium | reverse complement strand
TACATTGCGTTCTTTTATGATTGTAAATTTTGGGACTAAGCTTAAACAGCCAAGGAAATCTCATTATAAAAAGGATGAGAAAGCTTTTGAGGATTTAAAAAAAAATTCCAGAAAGAATAACGAATCTGAAAAGTGTAATTAATTCATTAGAATTGAATTACATCTTAGCAAATTTCAAGTTGAGTTAAAATTATTCAGCAGACCCAAATTATGAAAAAAAAAAGAATTTAATGCTTGACGATAATTATTATTAATTCGACACTATTTTTAAGCCTATTATTGATAATATTAGTGTGATAATAAAAAAAATTCTCAGAAAATTAGCAGGGTCTTTAAAAATTAATATTCCAATTAATGCTGTTCCAACTGCACCTATGCCTGTCCAAACTGCATAAGCTGTTCCAATTGGCAAGCTCTGACTTGCTTTTACTAATAAAACCATACTTATTACCAGAGCAATTAAAAACCCTGAATACCATAAATACATTTCATTGCCTGTGCTTTCTTTTGCTTTTCCCAAACAAAATGCAAACCCTACTTCAAAAAGTCCTGCTATTATTAGAATAATCCAATTCATTAATATTTGGTAAAAATAATATTAATCTAACAAATAATTATAATTAATGTAAAATTATTTTAGTGTTTATTGTTTTCTCATAATTTTTTCCATTATTAAAATATACTCAGTAGGGTATGCAAGTTTAATATTTTTATCTGATATTTTGCCAAATTTACCAGTTTCAGGATCTCTTGTTGATGGTAACATTTTAGAAGGAATTTCTCGCTTAATAATATCATGAGTTTTAAAACCAATATTTTTAAATTGTTCTTCAAAAACTTCAGCATTTAATACTTGTACTCCATTAAATCCTGTATTCCCAATAACAAAACAAGCTCTACCACCTTTTTTTAATACTCTTTTTACTTCTATAAAAGTTTCAAGCATATCAGCAAAATAATGTTGTACTTCACGACCTTTTTTATTATTACCTAATTTTAAAACAATTTCTTCTGCAATTTTACTTTTTAAATCAATATTAATTCTGTTTTTATATGAACTTCCTATAAACTTCTTTCTAAATTCTGGCAAGTCTTTTAAATAACCTAACCATAGTGATGGAAGTTGATGCAAATCGGCATATTCATAAGAAGTTACATAAGGTGGACTTGTAACAATTAATTGTGCTGTCTCATTTTCACAAGGCAAATTGCGTGAGTCTCCACATTGAATTTTTCTATTAAGGTCAATGTCTTTTTTTACATTATTATTCAGCAAGTTTTCAAATTCATAATGCTTTCTAATCATCTTTTTCGACTGTTGCAAAAATAAAGTCATGGGGTCATAAACTTTTTTTTGCATATCGCGTGTTGGCTTAACACTCTTTGGTAACCATATTGAACAAGATTTTAATATTTGTGAGAAAGCAATTAAAAAGAAATTTCTAATGTTTTCGTTTGTTATTTCAAGTATTTTAGCTAATATTACTGATAGTTTATTTTTTTGTTCAGGTAAGAACCAGTAATCAATTCTTTCGTTTTTAGGAATGTATTTTAGTGCTTCTTTCTTATAGAAATCGTAACTTCCATTTAAGCGATATGGTAAGTCTTTTTCAAAATTTAATAATTCTTTGGCTAATTCAATATTATTTATAGGTGTAGTTTTAACTTTTGAAAGCAGATAAGCTATTTCATTAATATCTGTACCTATTCCAATTCTATTATTTACAATTGCTTCAACAATAGTTGTTCCACTGCCCATAAATGGATCTATTACAATGTCGCCTTCGTTTGAATTTTCTTTAATTAAACGTGCTGCAAGCTGAGGTATAAATTTAGCAGGATATGTATAAAATCCATGTGTAATATATGAAGTGTCTTTAATTGTTTTGTCAGAAAAACTCCACGAATAATCAATTTTTATATCATCTAACGAATTTGATACGTTCATATTAATTCAATATTTTTTTTTTGTAAAGATAAAGATTTAAAAATAAGTAATTATTCAGAAAAAATTAATTTTTCACTAATGTACTTGTATTATATGTTCACCAAATTTTTTTTATTCAATATACAAATTATTAGCAAATATGTTGTAAACAGGTAATTTTTGTTATCTGCTTAATGTAACATATTTTAAAATGTTTTAATATCCTAAAATTTTAAGCATTGATTTATAACTTTGTTCTTTCCCAAATAATTTTGTAGATATTTCGCCTTCTTCATCTTTATCAATGATAATATGTTTAGGTGATGGAATAAGGCAATGCTGAATACCTCCGTAACCACCCAAAGATTCTTGATATGCACCAGTATGAAACAATCCAATATATTGAATATTGCCAGTGCCATTAATTTTTGGAAGAAAAATTGCATTTGCATGAGCCTCAGCATTATAATAATCCTGACTGTCGCAAGTAAGTCCGCCTAAATTTACTCTTTCATATTCTTTATCCCAATTATTAACAGCAAGCATTATAAATCGCTGATTAATTGCCCAAGTATCAGGCAAGGTAGTCATAAATGAACTGTCTATCATATTCCATAGTTCTCTATCGTTTTGTTTTTTTTGATTAATAATTGAATACAGTACAGCTCCACTTTCGCCAACTGTAAAAGATCCAAATTCTGTAAAGATATGAGGCTCTAAAACATTGTTCTGATTACAAATAGCTTTTATCTGAGCTACAATTTCTTCAGCCATATATTCGTAATCATAATTAAAAGCAAGGGAATTTTTAATAGGGAAACCTCCTCCAATGTTCATATATTCTAGTTCAGGACATATTTTCTTTAAGTCACAATATACATTTATACATTTCGAAAGTTCGTTCCAGTAATAAGCATCATCTTTTATACCGGTATTAATGAAGAAATGGAGCATTTTGAGTTCAAACTTTGGGTTATCTTTGATTTTTTCGTAATAAAACGACATTATTTCATTATATCTTATACCAAGTCGTGATGTATAAAATTCAAATTTAGGTTCTTCTTCTGAAGCAATTCTAATACCTACTTTGCATTTATTATTAATGATTGGATTGAATTTATCAATTTCGTAAATATTATCAAGAATAGGAACAACATTATTAAAACCATTATTCATGAGTTCAATAATATTTTCTATATATTGAGGGCGTTTAAATCCGTTACAAATTATAAATTTATCTTTGTCTAATTTACCTAAATTATACAACTCATTGATTATGTTAATATCAAAAGCAGATGAAGTTTCTAAATGTATATCATTCTTAAGCGCCTCTTCTAAAATAAAAGAAAAATGAGAACTTTTTGTGCAGTAAGCATAATTGTAATCACCTTTATAATCAACTTTAGCCATAGCAACGTTAAACAATCTTTTGGCTCTTTGAATCTGAGAACTAATCTTAGGTAAATAAGTTAATTTAACAGGTGTACCATATTGTTTAATAATATCCATTAATGGTACTTCGTTAAAATATAATTCGTTGTCAACAACTTTAAATTCATCTTGTGGAAATTCAAAAGTTTGTTCAATAAGATCAATGTACTTTATTTTCATTATATTAAAAAAAATTAGTAAAACTATATAACTTAGTTAGTTCAAAAAAAATTAATGTAAGTAACTTAGATTAAAATTTTTGTGCAAATATAGATTTAAAAATTATATTCAAACATAAAGTTGTAAATAATATTTTTAATAATTTCTCTTCATTATTTGATAAAAAATTGTAATTTTGTATAAAATTTAAAACACATAGATATGGAATCAAGCAAATTTTTAAATTTTTTGAATGATGTTGTATTGCCATGGCTTTTACAACATGGTATTAAAATCTTAATTATTCTTGTTATAGCTTATGTTCTCGGAATTATTTTTAGAAGAATAATTGTAAGAACCGTAAAAATTGCTGTTACAAGAGATGAATTTTCATCTGAAAACGATGAAGTAAAAAGAGAAGAAACTTTAATAAGAATTTTTTCAGGCATTGTAAAAATAGTATTATGGCTAATGGCAGCTATGATGATACTCAAAGAACTTGGTGTTGAAATAGCTCCAATTCTTGCAGGTGCTGGTATTGCAGGTATTGCTATTGGCTTTGGTGCCCAATATATTATTAAAGATATTATTACAGGTTTATTTATTATTCTTGAAAATCAATACAGAATTGGCGATGTTGTTAGTTTTGGAACTATTAGTGGTGCTGTTGAAGACATTAGTTTAAGAATGACAACGTTAAGAAGTGTTGATGGCATTGTTCATCATATGCCTCATGGCGAAGTAAGGGCTGTTTCAAATTTAACTAAAGGTTTTTCAAGAGTTAATATTAATGTTGGTGTAGATTATTCATCAAATATTGATAAGGTTATCGCAATTGTCGATAAAACTGGAAAATTAATGGCAGAAGACCCACAATGGAAAGATAAAATTATTAGCCCTATTAAATTTATTAGAGTTGATGAATTTGAAGATTCGGCTATATCAGTTAAGATTATGGGCGATACAGTTCCTCATGCTCAATGGGAAACTGCTGGTGAGTTTCGTAAAAGGCTTAAGGCTGCTTTTGATGCTGAAGGTATAGTTATTCCTTTACCTCAAAGAGTAAATCATTCAGCTTAATCTTTCTGATTAATTTTTTGTTTTAATAATTTTTTTAGAAAAGTTTTTATTGTTTGAATTAATATTCAGTAGATATATACCTTCTGCTAAATTATTTAATTCTTCTATGCAAAAATAATTATAACCTGCAACACGTTGTATGCGTTCAGGTGTTCTTACTAATTTGCCTGTCAAATCATACAATTCAATATTAATTATATTAGTGTCGGAAGATGAAAATACAATGTATATTTTATCACTAAACGGATTAGGAAATACGTTTAAATCTTTGTCTTTATCAATATCATATATCTTCTTTTTTGAAAGTAATAAATAAGCAGCAGCCAGATTAGGAATACCATATCCACGAAGTGAGTCAGGGTTTAGATATTGGCTTGAGCTTTCTTTTATTGCCTGCATAATATTCATATTGTTGTTCGATAAATGAGATTGCCAAAGGCAAGCAGCGGCACCTGCCATTACAGGTCCCGAAAAAGAAGTTCCATTGCCTGCTGAAACCTTGTTACCTCCCGAAGTAGCAGCCACCCAAGTACCTAATCCTTGAGCACATACATCTGGTTTAACACGACCGTCGTAAGTAGGTCCAACAGAACTAAAGTACGCATAATTGCCTTTAGCATCAACAGCACCAATAGATAAAATACTGTCGGCATCTGCAGGAGTACCAATATATTGCCAGGGTTCGTTACCTGAGTTTCCTGCACTATTAACAACTAATATGCCTTTACTTGCAGCAATGTCGGCTGCTCTTGTTACTAAAGAAGTATTGCCGTCAAGCTCGCTGCGATTGTGGTTTTGAAGAGTATCATAAAAAGTAGTATAACCAAGTGAAGAATTAATGATATCGACACCAACTGAATCGGCAAATTCAGCGGCAACCACCCAATTGCCTTCTTCAACAAGATATTCGGTTGGAGCATCTTCAGAACGTAAAAGCCAGTAGTTTGCTTTAGGTGCAGTACCAATAAGTTTGCCTGGTAAATTGCCCCCCATAATTGAAAGTACCATCATTCCATGTGTGCTTTCTTTAAAAACATTATTGCCCGGATTAACAAAATCGCGCGTACCTAATATTTGTCCATTTATCCATAGACTATCAAAAACAGATAATGTATCAACGTTCCAAAATCCTGCATCAAGAACAGCAATTGTCATTCCTTCACCTTTATAACCCAAATCGTGAAGATAGTCGCAAGCAATCATAGTAGTTTGATTTTCAGCATAGCCATATTCGTAACTGCCAGTAGCTTTTCGGCTTGTAAATGAGATATAATCAAATAGAATATCAATATTTTGTGAACCACTGTTCTGTGCAGGAGGCAAAACAGTATCAATAATTTGTGGTCTTTGTTTTTTTCTGTATTGTTGTTTGCCCCCAACAATTGCAACTTGCTTAACATCACTTACAAATGGCAATGCGTTAATTTTGTTTAGAGCTATATCGTCATTAGTCTCAATAGTAGCAAAGTTAAACCACTTTGACCAGTTTATAACTCTAACACCTGTGTTTCGCAAGCTATCAAGATACCACAGATTAACAGGTATATCATTGGGCTGAAATGAAATTCCCTGTTTCGACCTTCGGTCAATAGCTTTTTGAGATAAAAACTCTGAAGGTCTATCAATTGAATAAGGTGAATTATTTTTATCAGTAAACTTTACCCAGTATTTTGCAGGTGCATGCTGAGCAAATTGTTGTGTTGAAATAATTACTAATAAAAACAAAAGTGATATTTTTTTAAAAATCATATTATAAATTATTTAATTTTAAATAATATTAATGAATTTCTTTAATTGTTAAAGTGTAATCAAAGCCACTTTTAATAACACCAGTTACTTCTTTTTGTAGATTAATGTATTTTTTATAAATTAATCCTGTATTACGTGCATACACTTCAACTGAGTAATCGCGGCTAATAATAGTGGTATAATCATTTTGCAGTACAGTAAGAGTTGAATCAAAATACAAATTATTTATTAAATAAGGTTCATCAACTGAAATATATTTGTAGATTAATTCTTCAGAATTATTGTAGGCATTGCCATTCCATTTATTGTTTTTCTTAACAGGAAACGTAAGTTTTATAAATCTGATATTGTCTTCAACCATTTCGGCAGTAGTTTCAGTTTTAACTGAATGCCATGCCTTGTCAATTTTCCATATGGTAGTATCAGATTCTCTCTTATATCTTTCAATTCTTTGACATATTCTGCCACTGTTGTCGGTAAATTGTGCTTCAATATATTGTTTAAGTTCATAAGAAAAAGTATCAACATTACCTGTAAAATCATTGTAAACAATAGAATCGGCTTTATAAATCACATAATGTCCTGTATTAGTTGGGAAATAATTATAGCCAGTTTCAACTAATTCAAAAGCAACTTCTTCTTCTTTGCAGGAGTGAAAAATTAAAGCAATTATTAAAAATAATAAGCTGAAATATTTTTTCTGCATAAACTTTTTTATTATAAAACACAAAAATAATAAAAATTCACATAATAATTCCTGCTGCAACAATGTCGTTATTTTCGTAAGCCACTACCGATTGACCAGGTGCTACAGCATAAACTTCATCAATAAATTCAACATTAAGAATATTGTTTGATAAAGAAACCATTGCATTATTGCCTTTATTCTTATATCTGATTTTTACAAGAAAATTTTGTGGTTTATCAAGTGAAGCATATTTCATAAGATTAACATTTCTCGCTTTAAGCGAAAAAGAACTTAAATCTTCTCTAAAACCTAATTGAACTTCATTTTTTTCAGGATTAATTTTTGTAACATATAATGGCGTTCCAACTGCAACACCGAGCCCTTTGCGCTGCCCAACTGTATAATAAGGATAACCTTTATGTTTGCCGAGTATTTTTCCTGTTTTATCTATAAAATTTCCTTCACTTACATTTAGGTTTGTGCCTTCAATTCTTTTGCTGATAAAATCTCTGTAATTGCCCGACTGAATAAAGCAAACCTCCATACTTTCTTTTTTTTCTCTCAGTTTTTTAAGTCCTTTGTTTTCAGCGTATTTGCGTATCTCTTCTTTATACATATTACCAAGTGGAAAAATGGTTCGTGCAATGCTCTCTTGGTCTAAAGCCCATAGAAAATATGATTGATCTTTTATATTATCAATGCCTTTAGAAATAAAATACCTGTTTTTAGAATAAGCTGTATTAGCATAATGACCAGTAGCAACAAAATCGCATCCAAGTTCGTTAGCAATTTTTAGCATAAAATTCCATTTAATATGTTTATTACAAACAACACATGGATTAGGAGTTCTTCCGTTAAGATATTCTGATTGAAAATTTTCGGCAACATCTGTAAGGAACTCTTTTCTGCAGTCAATAATATGATGTTCAAATCCATTTTGTTCCGAAAACAACTTGGCATCGTTAATAGCTTCTATACTACAGCATCCGGTTTCTTTAGCTTTGCAGTCCGACAAAAGATAATCCCACATTCTTAAAGTTAAACCATAAACTGTCCAACCTTGTTCTTTGAGAAGTAATGCCGCTACCGAGCTGTCTATACCACCGCTCATAGCGACTAACACTTTGCCATTACCTTTTAGGTTCATTTTCAATTCCTTCTTCTAATTCTTTATCTTTTTGTTCAAGGTTTTTATCGTAATAATCTGTTTTTGTGATAATACCGTTTTTATAAATATCTTTTTTAGCAGGTTTTCCATCTTCGTTCATACGCATCCAAACGCCATGTTTTTTTGAATTAACATACATGCCGTAGTACTTAATTTTCCCTGACATATAATATTGTTTAACCATTCCATTTAGCTTTCCATTTTTATAAGTAGCTGATAGTTTAGTATTTCCATTTGTGAAATATTGTATCCAGACTCCGTCGCGTGTATTGTTTTTCCAATTTAGCTCTTCTGAAACATTTCCGTCGGGGTAATATATTTTGGAAACACCATTTTTAATTCCTTTTACAAAAGTTTCGGCAGAAATAAGCCTTTCGTTTTCATCATAATAATTCCAAATGCTATCTTTCTTTTCATAAAAATAAATACCTTCAGCACTCTTTTTACCGTTTGTGTAATACATTGTTGTTCTCGCTATTGTTCCATTATCAGAATAAACAGAAATAGCCTTAACTTTATTATCTTTAGAATAATATATAAAAGTGCCAAAAGGCTTATCATTCTTGAATTGACCTGTATATTTCAAAATTCCTTTATCGAATTTTGCCCATCGTCCCTGCTTTTTCCCCGACGCATCAACTTTATTGATGTTGTTTGTGTCTATAACTGGTTGCGAATACAAAGCATTAGAACAATAAAACAGTAAAACAAATATTATTGTAACTATATTGAATTTCATCATATTAAAGTATTATTAAGTTGTAGAACAATAATCATACATATTTTTAATGAATATGATTATTATTAAAATTTTTCATTCTAATGAAACAGTGAAAAGTAACGTTAATAAATTCATATTTATTTGATAGCTTTTGAAAAATCATATACAGAGCGAAAGTTGAAATCAATTAACTTGTGATATTTTCTTGCAGTTGAGCAATTGTCAGAAATAAAAACTGTGTACATTTTCATTCTTTTGCCAAATTGCATATCAGTAACAGAGTCGCCAATCATAACAGATTTAGAAAAAACAATTTCAGGAAAATCTTTTTTTGCTTTCAAAGCCATTCCAACATTAGGTTTTCTGTTAAAAGAATTTGATTCAGCTAAGTCGGTGCAGTAGTAAATTTTGTCAATTCTTCCACCATTTTTATCAATTTCTGATATCATATATTCGTGAACATTTAAGAGATCTTGTTCAGTCATTATATCTCTTTTAACACCTTGTTGATTTGTAATAATAATTATTTTGCCGAATATATCAGAAAAATATTTTAAAGCCTCCAAAACGCCTGGCAAAAAACTAAACTCATCAGATTTTTTAACATAATTGGCTTCAATTCTTTTATTTACAACACCATCGCGGTCAAGAAACAAAGTCCAACTATTATCAATTTCAGCTTTCAATAACTTAATATTCTTCATTTGATAATATCTCATAATTTTTAAAGGTATAAAATGAAAGTTGTATACTGATTATCATCTCATTATGTGATTTTTAAAACATGATAGCTTTATTAAAAAACGATTAAGGAATTATTCTTCTTTTTTGTAAAAGTTTTGAATACCGGCTTGTGCAGTAGGCATAATAAGCATATCGGCAATATTAACATGCTCTGGTAAAGTAGTTGTGTAATAAATAATTTCAGCAATATCATTTGCAACAAGAGGTTTAAAACCTTTATAAACATTGTTAGCTTTGTTTTTATCGCCTTTATATCGTACAATTGAAAATTCAGTTTCTACAGCTCCCGGTGCTATTTGAGTAACTTTTATTCCATGTTTAAGAAAATCCTGACGCATACCTTTAGTAATACCATCAACAGCATGTTTTGTAGCACAATAAACATTGCCGTTGGCAATTACTTCTCTGCCTGCAATAGAACCAATATTTATAATATGTCCTTTGCCTGCAGTAATCATTAATGGAGCAACGTAACGTGTAACATACAATAAACCTTTAATATTTGTATCAATCATAGTGTCCCAATCATTGGTATTACCTTCCTGAAAAGGAACAAAACCAAGAGCAAGACCGGCATTGTTGACTAATACATCAATTGTTTTAAAATTATCAGGCAAATTTTCAATAGCATTTTTAACTGCATTTAAATTGCGAACATCAAGAACAATTGAATGAACATTTATTTTGAAATCATTTTCAATTTTTTCTTTTAATGCAATTAACTTTTCTTTTCGTCGGGCTGCAATAATAATATTATGACCGTTTTGGGCAAATTTAATTGCTGTTTGTTCACCAATTCCGCTTGTAGCGCCAGTTATAAAAACTGTTTTTTTTATGTTTTCCATATTCTGTATAAGTATTTAATTGTTTAGACGACAATATTTTAATTAAATTAAATCTTTTTATAAAATTCATTTTTGTGATTAATTTATCAAAGTCAATTATTGCAAATAACATAATGAACAAAAATGGTAGTGCAGGGAGTTTGTATCTAACAAAAGCTCCTATAACTGGCGTTGTTAAGCCCGATAAAATAAAAATTTCTAAAACAAAAATAAGTGAAAAATATATCAAAGTTTTTTGTCTGTTATCGGGCTTTTTGTAAAAAAATATTGCTATTAGCGCAACAAAGAGTAATAGTAAATTTTCGAGAGCAGCAGCTAATAACAGCGGAGATGTAATTTCAAAAAACCAAGGTCGAAACAAAACATTGTACAAAGCTTCAGGTGAGTTTGAAATTAAACTCCATAAGTTTGGTTCTAATGTTCTAACAACTATAAGACTTCCTGAGTTCACAGAATTTGCTAATCCAATAAAATCGCGTTGCTTTCTTGATAGCTCAGCAAGTACATCCATGCCTGGTATTAAAAGACTGATAATGTAACCTGATACTACAAACAACAAAGTAATTAAAATAAATTTGGCAGGTACTTTTTTGTATTTGGAATATTTACTCCATAATAATGCTATCATTAAAGGTATTAGCGACAAAGCAATATAAAATTTTGTATATCTTACCAACACAAATGATAATATCATTATAATAATTATAAAATAATGTTTTGATTGGTTAAGTACTTTATCAAAACTCCATAATAACAAACCCATTCCTGTTAAAATTAGTCCTTCTTTTAGTACACCTGAACCCCAAAATAGTACAGTTGGTAGCAAAAAAACTGATAAAAACAAAAAATCTCTATTCTTTCTTAAATATTTATAAATAAACCGATATAAACCTATTAATCCTGTTAAAGAAAAAAAGCACATAAATACGGTATGAACATTAAAATATCCAAATGAAAAAAATCTTATTACTGCATTGAATCTGATAAGAGAATGGCTTTCGTTGTATAAAGTGCTTTCGTGAGTCCTGAACCAATTGTTCATTTTATTATAATAATTTTCATTAAAATATTCATTGTTGTTTTCAATACCAGTCAGCATTTTAATATAATCTAATGGTTTTGAAAAAGCAGCATCGTGCATAATTTTGCTATCGTCGAAATACTTAAAAATATCGGCTGTGCTGCGGTCGGTATAATAATAAGTATAAACAGCCCATAATAAAATACCCGATATTATTTTTAAAATAAAAACCGAACAAACTGCATTAGCTCCTATACCAGGTAAATTAAAAAAATTTAATTTTCTGATAAGCAGAATAAACAAAAGTGTATATAAGATTATTAGTACAGCTTCAATTATCATAATTACTGCAAAAGTAATATTTTTATTTTTATGATGCAGTAAGTGTAAATTAGTTCACATAGGGAATTGACGATTGACGACTTACGATTAGCGAATGAAATATAACGTTAAATATTAGAAGTTGAACATTAAAAGCATATTATTAGTCTATAAAAATTTTAAATATAAATTACAATCTTTCAACTTCTTTAAAAACATTACAAACTTTATGAATGGTTAAGTCCTCTAATAAACTGGACTGTAATCATTAATTTTTATAAAATGAGAAACTATTTTCAGAAATCATACTACAAGTCCGTAAATAAATTTTAGATATTAAAATAATAGCACACTGATAACTCTGATGCAACGGATGTTCGCGGATTTTTAATTCATTTATTTTGTAATATCAACTTTGATTTTTACAGCTAAGACGCAAAGAAATACATTTCGCTTTATATTAAAAATTAAAATAACCTTAGCGCCTTCGTGTCTTTGCGGTGAAAAAGATAACCGCTAAAACGCTAAGACGCAAAGAATTTCTTTAATTTTTTATATAATTTTTAATTTTTTATAAATCTTTGTATAGCATTGTGCCTTGATATCTTATCTCTATATTTCGCCAATTCTTTTTAATTCCCAGAAACATTTTGCTGTAGCAGTTATGTCTACTGCTGCATTATGTGCCTCATCGAAATCCGATTTAAACAGTTTATAATATAATTCTGATAATTTAGGCCATTTATATCCGTAAGGTCCTTTAATAGCACAAAAATTTGTCGTTTTTTCCATTGTGCAGATTTTATTTTTTGTCTGAAGTGAGTTTGTCATTCCATTTCTTAAAAATTCTGCTCCAATAATTTTTTCATCAAACGACATATTATGAGCAACTAAATATGAAGCTTTTTTAACTAAATCGTTAAACTGCTGAAGTACAAATTTAATATGTTGACCTTCGCTAACTGCTTTTTCGTTTGTAATTCTATGAATTTTTGATGCATCCGATGGAATTGTAAAACCTTCGGGTTTAATAATAAAATCACCACCTGAAATTTTATTTCCATTACCATCGTAATATAAAAATGCAAGTTGTACAAGTCTTGGCCAATTAACAAAATCTGTAATAGGAGCTTTCCAATTTTTTGGTAATCCTGTAGTTTCTGTGTCAAAAAATAAATACATAAGTTTTTTGTTTTGATACAAATATAAAGTTTATTTTAAAATAAAAAGATTAAATTAAATATTTTAATATTCAATTAAACAACAAAATTTCTTATATAAACCATACGAAACCTCACCATTTTTTATATAAAAACTTAGGAACTAACATCAAAAATATTGCAATCAGTTGCCAAGGCTTTGTAACATAAGCAACTTTTCGTTTTTTTCTTATAGCTTTATAAATTTGTTTTGCTGCTGTATCGGCATTAGCCATCCAAAATATAAAATCGCCTTTAGCCATAGCAGTATCAACAAAACCGGGGCGAATGTCAGTAATAGAAATATTAATTTTTTCATAATAAGCTCTATGCCATAAGCTCTCAATATAATTAATCTGAAATGCTTTTGACGCACTATAAGAAGGGCTTCCTCTGCTTCCTTTATGTCCGGCAACAGAACTTATTGCAACAAGATGACCTGAGCCTTGTTTTTTAAAAAAATTATAAGCCCATACACATATTGAAGTAAAAGCCATTACATTAGTATCTATTGATTTTTTTTCTTTATCAAAATTCATTTCTTTAGGTATAAGCCCAATACCTGCTGAAAATACTAATAAATCAAGTCCATCAAGCTCTCGGACAAAAGCATTTAAGTTGTTATTAATATTATCTAAATCTGTTATATCAAAAGCTTTTACAATATAATTATCATTATTTGAACTTTTAATTTTGTTTAATAAATCTAAACGCCTTGCAGTAATTCCAACTTTATAACCCTTACTAACTAAAATTTTAGACAAAGATTTTCCCATTCCAGATGAAGCACCAATAATTATTGCTTTTTTAGTCATATTAAATTAAAAATATATGTTTAATAATTATTCTAAATTATATATACAAAAGTATAATAAATTTTAAGAACATTTTATGTATAAATCAATTAAATTGTAAAACTACAAAAAATACTACATATATTTTAATTGCTTGTTTATACCTGAATTTGACTTAATTATATGCTAATATTTTAAAAAAAATATTATTAAGAAAAAATAGATATTATTTTAAAAATTACATATATTTGTAAAACTATTAACCGGGAAAATCTGTTTGCAGATAAGCCCACATTAGTATAAATCAAATATTTGTTTAATTAAAAAATTAAAAAACTATGAAAGAAAAATCTTTAGCAATTTTATTTAGTGCATTGTTTTTTTGCACATTAACATCAATTGAAGCCAAAGTATGGCGGGTTAATAACAGACCCGGATTTAATGCTAACTTTAGCAGCTTAAGCACTGCTATTTCAAACTCATCGGTATTAGCAGGAGATACTCTGTATGTTGAAGGATCTCCTAATAGTTACGGATCTATTACCTTAAGTAAAAGATTAGTTATTCTTGGTGCAGGCTATTTTCTGAACGATAATGATTCTACTCAGGCTTTTGCTTATCCTAGCAAACTAGACAATTTTACTGTAAGTAGCGGCGCACAAGGTAGTTTTATTTCTGGTGTTTATATAACTTTATCTTCATATAGTAACACAGTTAGTATTAACACTGATAATATTACCTTCTCACGATGCTATATTGAAAACACTTATTCTTCATCCAGTGGATATGCAATTTATTTTAATTCAAATGTAAAAAATACAACTATAGAAAACTGTTTTATTTATCGTACATATAATTCAAGTTATGCTATTTATTTGTATGGCAATAATGATAATATTAATATTTCAAATAACATTATAAAATGCGGCACAAAAACATCCAGTGGCACAGCTATATATATGCCTACAAGTTGTATAAATACATATATTACTAATAATGTAATTATTGGAAATTTGTATGCATACAGTTCTTATGTTGTTAACAATATTCAAATTAATGGTTCATTATATAATGATCAAATTAATTTTTATAGTATTTTTTACAATAATATTGGTCAATCTACACAATTTGGAACTAACGATGGTAATCAGTCAAATATTAATATGGCTACTGTATTTACGTATGGTCCCGGTAACGAAAATATTGATAATCACTACCAATTGTTAGCCGGTTCACCTGCAATTGCAGCAGGATATACTGGTGAAGATTGCGGAGCTTTTGGTGGTAACAAACCTTATAAGCTTTCAGGTTTACCAGCTATACCTGCAATATTTGATGCCGTAATGCCGGCTCCTGCTACATGGTATCCTACTAACACAAGTATAAATGTTAATATTAAGGCAAAAGGTCATGAATAATTTACTCATGATTTTGTTAAACTATCATTAAATGTAAACTGATATGTTTAAATTAATATTACATTTTAAATTGATATTCGGTAAGAAGTATTATGTTGTTAAAAAAATTACATCATTAATATTTGTGCTGGCTTTCTTATTGGCTTTTGTAAATCCGCTTTTACGTTCATTTTCACAAAATCCAAAGATTATAGCCGCTGAATACTTCTGGAATACAGACCCTGGCTTTGGATTAGCTACATCTATTAGTGTTAGCTCGGCTAATGTAGTTGACCTGTCGCAAAGCATTGATATAACTTCTGTTTCTCCAGGTATTCATCGTTTATATCTTAGAGTGAAAGATGAAAATAAAAGATGGAGCCATACTACTATGACTCCTGTATGGAAACTTATGGAAGTTAATACAAGCCCTTTAGTTACTCCTGATGTGGTTTCAG
>CAZDEU010000051.1:4652-15889 GCA_964504265.1 uncultured Bacteroidales bacterium | reverse complement strand
ACATTTATTCCTTTAGGTCTAAAAATGTCATTTATACCGTCTTCATTTGGAGTAAAAGCAGATGGAATCCAAAAGGCAAAATCTTCATTTACTTTTATAATATTTGATGTAGAGTCTTTACAGCCATGCTCGCTTTCAACATACAACCAAACATTGTAAGTGCCGGGATTATTATAGTTATGTATAGGATTTATATCAGTCGAAGAATTATCAAAAGAAGATGGGTCTCCGAAAGCCCAAAGCCATTTAGCAGCATTTAACGACTGGTCATAAAATATAACAGTAGAATTTGATGTTGTTGCAGGGTTTGGAGTAGCCGAAAACATTGCAACAGGGTTAGGATATACTGTAATCATGTTTGAATACTCATAATTGCCATGACAACCATCGGTAGTAATAACATTAAGATTTATAGAATAAGTTCCTGCATTAGTAAAAGTATGAGATGGATTTTGCAGGTTTGAGGTGTTAGAGCCACCAGACGTTGGGTCATCAAAATCCCACTGCCAGCTTTGTATAGCAGGAGTTGTAAAATCAGAAAAGTTTACTGTTAGTGGGGCGCAAGCCGATAATATATCAGCAGAAAAATTAATAACAGGCGAAGGGAAAACTGTAACCATAGCAGAAGATGTTGCTGGTGGCGAGCCACAAATATCTGTAACTGTAACAATATAAGTGGTTGTAGTATTAGGATAAACAACATTTGAAGCCCCTTGTAACATATTATTATCCCAATTAAATGTATATGGTGGTTCGCCTCCATTAACCGTGGCTGTAAGAGTTGAAGAACTACCATCGCAAATTCTGTCAGGCAATGCTGTTAAACTTAAACTTAAAGGTGGTCGCACATAAACTGTAAAAGTTTCTGGACCAGCCATGCAATTATTGCCATCAGTAACTGAAACATTATAAGTTGTAGTAGTAGTTGATGTTAATGTATGGTTATAGTCGCTGCTTAAGCCATTGTCCCAGCTTAATACATAAGGCGAAACGCCACCACTAACAGAAGCTCCTATTGTATATTGTTCGCCAACGCATACAGTATCGTTACCTGTTGTTGATAATACAAGCTGAGGTGGTTGATTTATTGTAATCTGCAATATAGTATCGCACCCATTATTATCTGAAACAGTAACTGAATAAGTACCTGCTGTTATATTGTTAGCAATATTATTTGAAGAAACATTTGGCGACCAATTATAAGAATATGGCAATGTACCACCTATTGTATTAATATTAATGTTTCCATTATTATTACCAAAACAATCAACATCATTGCTTGTATAGGTAACAACTAAATGTGGAGGCTCACTAATTGTAAAATCTTCATCAATATAACAATTGTGTTGGTCAGACACAATTACTGAATAATTACCAGCAACAAGGTTGTTAGCATTATCAGTATTACCTGCTGTACCTGTTGGTAACCATTCATAAAGATATGGAGGTGTACCGCCGCTAACTATTGCATTAGCAGAGCCTGTATTGTTGCCATTACATAAAACATCAACAGTTGTTATAGATAGTGATAAAGCACTAGGTTGATTTATTGTAACACTTTGATTAACAGTACAATTATTGTTGTCTGTTACTGTTAAATTATAAGTTCCTGCTTGTAAATTCTGAATCGTCTGATTGGTTTCTCCATTACTCCAATTATAGGTGTAGGGTGGGGTACCGCCTGTAACGGTTGCCGAAGCTGAACCATCTGAATTTCCATTACACGGAATGTGAGTTGGAGTAATAATTACACCCAAAGGGGCTGCAGGTTGTGTTATTGTAATGTTTGTATTTGTTGTGCAGTTAATTGCATCAGTTACAGTAACAGAATAACTACCTGCTGGCAAATTCGTTAAGTTTTGTGTTGTTGCCCCATTGCTCCACAAATATGAAATTGGTGATGTACCCCCGGTTATATTAAGATTTGCTTCACCTGTTGAGTTTCCATAACATAATATATTTGTTCCTGTTATAGCTGCTGATGGAGGTGGATTTAATTGTTCTATCACTGCATTAGCTTCTATTGTACATTGGTCAACATCTGTAACTGTAACTGTATAAGTGCCTGGATATAAATTTGAAGCTGTTGTAGTAGTTTGAACTGGAGAAGTATTCCACTGATAGCTCAATGGCTGGGTACCACCTACTATGTTAACTGTTGCAGAACCATTTGGCATATTACATGTTGCATTTGTATAATTAATATAAGCTGTCATATTTGAAGCACTACCAACAACTCCTGTGGCAACAGCACTGCATGCTCCATCGTAAACTGTAACTGTATATGTCCCCGGATATAAATTTGTAGCAGTAGCAGTAGTTTGTACAGGTGTTGTATTCCACTCATAAGTATAATTACCACTTCCATTAGTAGCTATGGCTGTTGCACTTCCGTTAGGTGTTGCACAAGATGCAATTGTTGTATTAACTGTTGCTGTAACAAGATTAACTGTAAAAGGCAAACTACCCGAAGGTGCTACGTTACCACACAAATCTGTAACTGAGCCACATGCAGATGCGTTAAGATTTAATGAAAATGTTCCGCCTGTTGTAATAGGAGGTGTAAATGTTACATAAAAATTCTTTTCCTGCTTGCCACCTACATTACACCCATTTCCCGAAATGCTTGTTATTGTATAAGGTCCACCAGGTCCAGTAAGTGTTAAATCGCAGGTTGCTAATGTATTGCATAAAACATTTTCTGAAAAATTAAAAGTAAGTGAACTTGCTCCGCAATTAATATTTGATGTTATCTGATTAATACTTGGAGGTACATTATCGAAAATTTGAGCCGTTGAACTGCCAAAATTTATAGTGTAACCAGGATAACCGTTCGACCAGTTTGAAATCATCAACACGTAAGTTTGCCCGGCTTGCACAGGTAAATCCTGATTGAATTTATTAGTCCAGTTAGGCCCGTTTGAATTACCTGAACCTCCCATAGGAGTGCTTATGCCTGTTGAACCTGTATAGCCTGAAGCATTACAACTAACCATCATACTAGGAGTTGAATAAATATTGGAACAACTGTAATTTGTGAGATTAAAAACTGCCCAATCATAATCATCTGAACTACTATTGGGTGTTAAAACAAACCTGAACAGACCTGAGCTTTGTACTGTAAAAACATACCATACTGAATTGGCTTCCCCGCCTAAGTAAAGGCAATTATTTAGACTAACTTCATTGGAATAATTCCCCATTCCATGATACGACGTAGTATTGGAATAAACATTCTGACAAATTGGTATTGCTCCCATACAATCCTGTACAGTTGGCACCTGTGATTTAACTGTAAAAATTGTTAAAACATTTATTATCAGAATTATATGTAAGTTTTTAAATTTCATTTTAATTCAAAATTCATCTTTTTGCTTATTATATTGAAAAAATTAAATTTATTTATACACATATATTGTTTCCAAAGATACAAAAAATTTAATGAATATCAAGCATTTATAGTATTCTATAAGAAAAATAATAGACGCAAAAATACAATAAAAAGTTTACTTTGTTAAGTATTTTAATCAAATTCAATAACTTTGGCAAATAAAAATTTAAGTGTTTTTTAATTAATAATTAAAGATGTTTTTTAAAAAGATTTTTTTTGAAATTGTTTTTCTGATTATTAGCGTAATTATCATTTTTTTGATAATAAATAATAAACCTGTTAAAACTAAACTGCCTATTGTTGAATACAGCCCTAGGATAGAATACGGTATAAACATTGACACTTTGCAAATATATCGTGATACTGTTAAAAAAGGTCAAAGTCTTTCGCTGATTCTTAACGAATGGGGTATTGGTTCTGGAATTATTGATTTATTAGTTAAAAGAAGTGAGGAAGTTTTTGATGTTAAGAAAATTAGAGCAGGTAAACCTTATGCTATAATATATCCTTCCGACACATCGCGGCAGGCTCTATATATGATATATGAAGAAACTTACTCTTCTTATGTGGTCTTTGTTTTAACCGATAGTGTTCATGTGCATAATGATAAAAAAGAAATTACTGTGAACATTAAGAAAACGTCAGGTGTTATTACATCTTCACTATGGGATGCAATTGAAGCATCTGAAGCTGGTATTGATCTAGCTTTGCATTTATCTGACATATATGCATGGAATGTTGATTTTTATGGTTTACAAAAAGGCGACTGGTTTAAAGCTGTTTATGAAGAGATAAGTGTTGATAATAGAGTTATTGCAACAGGTAAAGTTTTAGCTTCTGTTTTTTATAATAACGGAAAAGAATTTAATGCTTTTTGGTATGTACAAGATACGCTTGGTGAGTATTTTGACGAAAGCGGACAAAGTTTAAGACGAGCTTTTCTTAAAGCTCCTCTTAGTTTTTCAAGAATTAGTTCAAGATTTAGTTATAGCAGAATGCACCCTGTTTTGAAGTACCGACGTCCACATTTAGGTGTTGATTATGCTGCACCTGTTGGAACTCCTGTTAATGCTGTGGGCGAAGGAACTGTAATTAGTGCAGGTTACAGTGGACAAGCTGGTTTGCTTGTTAAAATTCGCCATAATGCAACTTATGAAACTGCTTATATGCATCTTTCTAAGCTCGCTAAAGGTATAAAAAAAGGTTGTAGGGTAACGCAAGGGCAAGTAATTGGATATGTTGGAAGTTCAGGTTTATCAACAGGTCCTCATTTAGATTTTAGATTTTATAAAAATGGCAAAGCTATTGATCCTCTTAAAGTTGAATCTCCACCTGCTAAACCAGTCGATTCTATTAATATGTCTGAGTTTTTAAAATTAAAAGATGAAAAACTTATTGAACTTAATGATGTTGAAATCAATAGAGGAAAAGATTTATAAAAATAAACATTTAATCAATTAACATATATTTTCAAAATAAAGCTGTAAAAACGTTTATAATGCTTCAGTTTGCAAAATATATTTCGTATATATATACATTAATATATAATTCTTTATTGTATATTTATTATTTTAAGTTTTCAAACCTAAAAAATAATCTCCAATAAAATTATAAATTTGCCAAAAATTTATGATTATGTCAAAAAGTATTAGAGTAAGGTTTGCACCCAGCCCCACAGGACCATTGCATATTGGCGGTGTAAGAACTGCGTTATACAATTATTTGTTTGCTAAAAAAAATAATGGAAAATTTATTTTAAGAATTGAAGATACTGACCAGAGCCGTTTTGTGCCAGGGGCAGAAGATTATATTATTAAATCATTAGAATGGTGCGGGATGAAATTTGACGAAGGCGTGGGAATTGGAGGCGATTATGCTCCTTATCGCCAGTCAGAAAGAAAAAATATTTATAAGAAATATGCAGATTATTTGATTGATAAAAAATTAGCTTATTATGCTTTTGATACTCCTGAAGAACTTGATGAAATGCGTAAGCAAAAAGGTAGCGATGGGCAACCACTTCAATACAATGCTGCAGTAAGATTACATAAAAAAAATTCACTTTCATTATCTTGCGACGAAGTTAGAAAATATATAGACGAAGCCCTGCCTTATGTAATACGAATTAAAATCCCTGAAAATGAAACTATAATTGTGAATGATGTAATTAGAGGCAAAGTAGAAGTTAATTCCTCAACACTTGATGATAAAGTGATTTTCAAATCTGACGGATTGCCTACCTATCATCTTGCCAATGTTGTTGATGATTATTTGATGAAAATTTCGCATGTTATAAGAGGTGAAGAATGGTTGCCTTCTGCACCGCTACACGTTTTGTTGTATCGCTATCTTGGGTGGGAAAATGATATGCCTGCGTTTGTTCATCTGCCTTTATTGCTAAAACCCGAAGGTAATGGCAAACTGAGCAAAAGAGACGGCGACAGATTAGGATTTCCTGTTTTTCCAATGCAATGGACAGACCCATTAAGCGGTGATATTTCGTCTGGTTACAAAGAATCAGGTTATTTGCCTCAGGCTTTTATTAATATGCTTGCATTGTTAGGTTGGAACCCAGGTACTGAACAGGAGATTTTTTCATTACAAGAATTAATTGATATATTTTCTTTAGATAGGGTTAATAAAGCTGGTGCAAGATTTTCGCCCGAAAAAGCTAAATGGTTTAATCATTACTATATTAATCAGCTTGATAATGAGACACTTGTGGAATTTTTCGCAAAAGAAATTGAAACAGAAAGTATTGTAGCCGATAAAAATTATCTTTCAAAAGTTATTTCTCTTATTAAAGACAGAATTACTTTGCTCCCAGATTTTAAAGCAAATGCTTTGTTTTTCTTTAAAGCACCTGAAACTTATGATGCTAAAATGGTTAAAGATAAATGGAAAGAAAATACTTCTGTCATTTTAAGTGAATTAGCTGAATTTTTATCTTCAATATCTGATTTCACAGAACATAATATTGAAAATTCTGTTAAAGAATTTCTTAACAATAAAAATATTAGTTTAGGGCAAGTATTGCCAGCATTAAGATTATGTCTTGTTGGCTCAGCTAAAGGACCGTCATTATTTAGTATTGTGGAAATACTTGGGAAACAAGTAACTATTTACCGTATAAAAAAAGCAGTTGAAACTATAACTAAGCAGTAATGCATCAAAAAACAGAATTAAATAGTGCATGGTTAAAAGCTGCAGTACTCGGTTGCTTATGGGCTTCATCTGAAATTGTACTTGGTAGTTTTTTACATAATATTAAAGCTCCATTTACAGGTGTATTTTTAACGGCTATTGGTATTGTGCTTATGGTTTCAGTAAGTACTTTTTGGAAGGAAAAGGGAATTATTTGGCGTGCAGGTCTTGTTTGTGCTATGATGAAGTCAATATCGCCCAGTGCTGTGATTTTTGGTCCCATGATAGCAATTATTAGTCAGGCTTTACTTATGGAGTTTTCTGTTCGTGTTTTTAGAAAAAATTTATTAGGCTATCTAATCGGTGGCATGTTGGCAATGTCGTGGAATCTTGTGCATCTTACATTTACTTATCTTATAATTTACGGCACTGGTCTAATTAATATTTATATTAATCTTACTCATTTTGCTGAAAAACAACTTGGATTAGCCGAAGTAGGTTATTGGGTGCCTGTTTTTGTATTATTCGGTGTTTACGTAATTATTGGAGCAGCTTCATCTCTATTTGGTTTTTATATTGGCAATAAAGTTGTGAAAGCACCTGCTAAGATGAAAAGTATTAGCGTTAAAGAGGTTGAAAAAATTAAAACTCCCGAAAATAAGAAAACTTTTCCTCATTCTATTACCTGGCTTATTATTGATTTTTTATTATTGTTAGCTACTCTTGCTGTGCTTAATTTTTCCGACACAATGTATTGGCTAATTGCCGGATGTGCAGTTATTACAATATGGTCGTTCAGATACAAAGGTTCTATCAGGCGACTTGCTAAACCTGCTTTCTGGATTACTTTTTTAATAATAACTATGCTGTCAAGCGTTTTATTTGTTGAGTTTGGCAGTAATTCAAAAAACATAAGCGAAGGTTTATTGATAGGCTTACAGATGAACTTTAGAGCTGCTGTTATGATAATAGGGTTTTCGGCATTAAGCACGGAGCTTGGAAATAAAAAAATTCAGGAGTATTTTATTAAATCGTGGTTCAGACAATTGCCCGCTGCTCTTGAAGTGGCTTTTGATGCTTTACCGCAGGTTATCTCCAATTTACCTAGAATAAGCGATATTTTTAAACGCCCTGTGGGTGTTTTGTATGAACTTGTAAATCAGGCAGATTTTTGGTTAGAACAAGTTAATCTTAAATTTATTAAAAGAAAAAATATTGTTTTATTGCAGGGAAGCAAGCAAGAAGGTAAAACAACATTTCTTACCGAAATAAATGAAATGCTTAAGTTAAAAGGTATTAAAACAGGTGGTATTCTTGCACCCGCTTTTTTTAATACTGGAGTTCATTTAGGTTATGATATTATTAATATTAAAACTGATGAAAGAAAAAACCTTTCGCGAATATCGGGCAGAGACGATATGCCTATAGTAGGCCATTATTATTTTTATGAAGAATCTATAGCTTTTGGTAAAAACAGCTTAATCCCGGAAAACCTTAATGATGTTGATATTATTTTTATTGATGAAGTAGGTCCTTGGGAGTTAGAAAATCAGGGATGGACCGATAATATCAACAAACTTGTTAAGGAAACCTCTGTACCAATGATTTGGGCTATTAGACGTGGTATTGCTCAAAAAATTATTGATAAATGGTCGCTTGATAAGGCTTCGATTTATGATGTTGTTAATGCTAATGCTAATGAAGTTGCTGCGAAACTGATTGAGTTAGTAGATACAACTAATGCAAGCTAATTTTAATTCACCACAAAGACATATGGCTACATAATGATTTCAACATTATGTTTTAGTTAATTTATTATTTATAGAATAAACGCTTTTTATAATCAATAAAAATACATTATTTGTTAAACATTGCTTAAATGTTAGTTGTACAAGGTTTAATATTTTTTACATTTTTTTTACATTTTTTTTGGTAAAAATGTAAAAAACAGTATAATTTTTAGTATATTTGTTAGATTAAAATAAAAATTATTAAAATAAAAATCTGTTTAATAGAAGTAGTTTAATATTTAACTAGAATTTAAATTTCTTAATTATAATTTACATATTTATAAATTTAAAAAATTGTGTCATGAAAACTTCTTTAAAAAAATTAACAGCATTTATTTGCATTATTGTTTATAGCAGTTTTTCGTTGATGATATTTTCACAGAACAACGTAGAAGAAAAAATAAGTTCTATAAACAAAAATATTATTTATCTTAAACAGAATAATAATAAGATTAAGCAAGAAATCGATTCTTTAAACAATTTACTTGTTGAATTACAATTATTAATTAAAAATACCAATAAAACAATTGCTGAAGTTCAAAAATCAAAGTCTGAAGCTGATAAAAAACTTGTTGATTATCAGGATAATACTAATCAAAGGTTTTTAAAGTATAAACAAATAATTAAAATATCTTTATTAGTTGCGGCTATTGTATTTGCTTTGATTTTTATTATATTAATAATCAATAGAATAAAAAGAAAAAAGACACACAGAATTTTAAAAAATTTAATTGTTATAAATGAAAAAGGTATACTAAATAATAAAGATAAAAATGCAGAACTCTTTGAAAAATATAATGATTTATTAATAAAATTAGAGGAACAAAGTGTTTTTAGCTCCGAATTGTCTTCAAAATTTAATTTAAAATTTCAGGAATTAAGCAATCAAATAAATAGTTTTAATGAAATTAATAATGCAAGAATTTCTGAAACTCAAAAGTTGCTTGATAATAAATTTTTAGGCTTAATAAATACAAATGATAAAACTTATAACAATTCTTTTAAACAACTGAATAATAAAGTTGTTGAAATTAAAAATGAATTAACAGAGGTACTAAATAAGTTAAAAGAAGAAAACCTAAACGATATTAACTTGTTGGAAAACAAGTTGTTAAACGAAATATCTGAAGTAAAAAAAATGTTTGAAAATAAGGATTAATAAGAGATTGTTACTCTGCCTTTTGCTCCATCGCCTCCATATACACCGCCGCCACCACCGCCGCCACCGGGTATCTGTCCTGGATTGCCATAACCTGTTGTGCCTGAGCCACCACTGCCACCATTGCCACCCTTTCCACCGTTACCACCCTTACCATACACTCCACTGCCTAATCCTTGTGAACCTGAAACATTATATGTAGCAGTGCTAGTACCGCCTGTACCGCCTGTTGAGTTACTGCAATTGCCACCACTTCCAGGATTACCCCCTGTGGCACTTATCGAAACTCCAGTACCTGAAACGCTACTTGTATTACCTTTTGTTCCTTTGTAACTGTCACCACCAGGGCCACCAGTGCCAACTGTTATATTTAATGACTGTCCTGGAGTAACATTAAAGTTTTGTCTGCCGTAGCCACCACCGCCACCGCCAAACCTGAAGAAGCACCACCGCCGCCACCACCTCCACCCCATACTTCAATTTGTACACAAGTTACACCTGATGGGACCACCCACGATTGCGATGAATTAAAAACAACAGGTGTACCGTTTCCTATGGTTAATGTCATTGAACTTGTTGACGCACAACCATTTGCACCTGTTACGGTTACTGTATACGCTGTTGTAGATGAGGGACTTGCAGTAGGATTGGCAACAGTATAACTCGAAAGGGCAGTTGTAGGACTCCATTGATAAGTATATGGAGATACTCCACCCGATGCAGTAGGGTTTCCGCCAATTATTTTACCACATTCCACAACTGAATGATCTGGACCGGCATCAGCAATGGGAGCAGGTTTAACGCTTATATTTGCAGTATTAACAGCAGGTGCTGCACAACTTCCATTGTAAGCTACTAAAGAATAAACGCCTGCTTCAGCAGTAGATATACTTGAAATTGGCGAAGGATTTTGAACATTCGACGTAAAACCGTTGGGACCTGTCCAACTCCAACTTGTTGCTCCAGTTGCACTTCCTGTTAAAGTTAGAGTTTCGCCCTCGCATAAAGGATTTGGATTAGCAGAAGCAGTAATTGACGTTGGTATTGGAATTACGCTAATAGAGGTTGTGTTTGCAGGTTGAGCTGAACAAATACCATTGCTTGCAACAAGTGTGTAAACTCCTGCATTTAAAGAAGAAATATTGGTAATAGGCGAAGGATTTTGGTCGTTAGACGTATATCCGTTTGGACCTGTCCAGCTCCAATCTGTCGCTCCGCTTGCACTGCCAGTTAATGTTAAAGATTGCCCTTCGCATACAGTAATTGGTGATGCTGATGCAACTACTGCTGTGGGTGTTGGAACAACTGTAACATGAAAATTCTGAGAAACCAATCCATTTCCACAGGAATTGCTTGTACCATAAACTGAAATATCACCAGAAACAGCGCTACCTGAAAAATTAACAACTATTGAATTAGTATTTGCTCCACTGACAATAGTGGATCCTTGAGGAATTGTCCATATATAGCCATTGGCATTAGCTATAGGTGCCACAGAATAATTCACATTATTTTGTCCTTGGCAAACTGTAATATCGCCTGTAATAACACCTGCATCATCAGGCGGGAAACAGCCACACGACAGTGTAAGCCAACTGCTTGACGAGAAAAATTCAAAACATTTTGAAGTTATATTAAAAATTAAAAGCCCTTCGGCAGGTGAACCAATATTATTGCGTTCTGAAGTAGTTAGCCTTGGTATTAAAGCTCCTTTGTTATGGCTGTTAATATGTATAGCTGCTGAATTATCAGG
>CAZDEU010000051.1:0-4552 GCA_964504265.1 uncultured Bacteroidales bacterium | reverse complement strand
GTATTAAAGCTCCTTTGTTATGGCTGTTAATATGTATAGCTGCTGAATTATCAGGGTTATTAGTTCCAATACCAACAGTACCGCCATAATTAAATATATTTGACGACTCAGTCCACTTGGACCCATCCCAATACAAAGTGTTTCCTGTTGCAGTTCCAGCGGCAATACCGCCACCAACACCTTGCCCTATTTGCTTCCAATTATTGCCATTAAAATACCAAAAACCAATAGTATCGTCGGTTTGATATATCATTAACCCCTCGGCAGGTAGAGAAATTGCACTTCTTTGTAATTTTGACATTCTAGGAATTAATATACCAGCATCAGTTGATGATACATCAAGCATAGCAGAGGGGTCGGAGACCGTGCCTGTAGTATTAACTGACACTCCTTGTGAAAAACAATTGATAGATAACAATAACAATAAAGCAGATAAAGTTTTGGGTGATAAAATTCTTTTCATTTTATTATGTTTTTTAATCAAATTTATTTTAATTCTAATAATCTTTAATACAGCGAACACTCATCCCATCTGCACGATAAAAGTCGGCAGAACTTGAAGTGCTATTGTCAAATTTCAACCCTTTTATGTAAGGGTTAATACTGCTAATAGTTGAACTCCAATATCGTCCTCTGCTTCCCTCATAATTAAGTGAGCCGCTACTAGCGGGGCGATAGCCTGATGCTGTTAGTTTTAATGAACTTTGAAAAGCACCTATATAATTTAAGCCGCCCAACCAGCTATTTGCCTCATTGTTTAACTCATCATCAGTTGGCAATCGCCAGCCTGATGGACAAGGATTATTAATACCATTAACCCCTTGCCAAAGGTTATCAGGATTAGAACCACTATACCAAATTGTCCCTATAATAAATTTGGAGTGACCGGGGTTGGAAGTATTGCTAAGAGTTGATGTTGTTGTACTAATTCTTAACTGATGCCCGTCATCTAATCTACCCCACTGAAATAAGTCACCGTAGGCATTTGCATCATTGTATGCGTTTGCAACCTGATTTGCACCTATATTTCTGTCTAACCAGCAAGTACCGTTTTGTCCGTTAACACTTCCGTAAGTTACCGGTAAGCCTCTGTAGTCGAAGGAAACATTATCGCCACAAGTAAAGCATGGTGCTGTGGTTTGTGTTAAAGTTGTTTCTGTAGAATTACCGCAATTATTATAAGCCCATACATATAGAGTATAGGCGGTGTTACATGTGAGTCCCGATTGTGTGAAAGTCGTATTATTTCCATTATCTGTTGCAGAATAATAATTATTTGTCGTATTATATTTATAACCAGTCGCATCGGGTACGGTATTCCAATTCCAGACAATTTCGGTTTGAGATGGGAGGTGAGTACCTGTAACAGTAGTTGCAGGTAAATCACAACCACAACTTAAAATTTTCCATGCACTGCCGTTAAAAAATTCAAAACAATTTATTGTTGTATTATAAATTTGTAGTCCGTTGGCAGGGGAGGTAATGGCGCTGCGTTCTGAGGTGCTTAAACGTGGTATTAATAGACCTTTATTATCAAATTGTATGTCTAATCCGGCTGATTGATGAGCATTTGCTCCGCTTGTATTAAGAGCAACTCCTTGACAAAATAAAAGTTGATAATTTATCACAAGTAAAATAATAAGTAAAATTTTTGTCTTCATTTTTAATATTTTTTTAAATTTAATCAAAATTATAGTTTGATGTGTTATAAAACAAATAATTTACTACTACAATACTACTACAATAATTGTAGATTATTAAATATTAGAACATTAAACATACAATAGTATATTTGAATAAAACACTGAATTAATTATTAATCATATTTTAAATTATAGATATAGTTTAAATTATACTAAAATAATCGTGTAAATTAGCATTTTTATCTAAGTTTAATTTTTTTCTAAGTCTATACCTTGATACTTCCACGCCTTTGACCGAAATGTTAAAAATTGATGCAATTTCTTTTGTAGAAAGATTAATTCTTAACAAAGCTGCTAGTCTTTCTTCATTTTTTGTAATATCGGGAATTTTTTCCCTGAGTTTCATAAAAAAAGCCTGATTAATATTTTCAACATAAGCTTCAAATTCTTTTTTTTCTTTCTCCAAACTTTTCAGATTGAAATTTATAATTTTAATAAGTTCTTCAGGTTTGATACTGTCTTTTGAATTTATTAATTCAGCTTTCAGCTTTTCGAGAAAATCATTTTTTTCGGCTATATGTAAAGCAAAGTTCATTATTTCCTGATTCTTATATTCTAGTTCTTTTTGTAATTGTTCAGCTTCTAATTTCTGGTTATTAAGTTTTGCTTCTGTAAGCAGTTTTTGAGTTTCAATAAACTCAATATTTTTGGAATATAATCGGTTATTCAGTTTGATTCTCTTTTTTAAATTATAAACTATAATAAAGCTAATAAGCAAAGAGACAAAAATCAAAGAAATTAATCCCCATAGGCGATATTTTTCTAATTCTTTGCTTTTTTCAAGCAATTCAATTCTGGTATTTTTTTCAATAATTTCTTTTTCTTTTTTTTCAGATTCATATTTTGCTTCCATCTCAATAATTTTTTTTTTGCTTTCCATATCAATAATTGAATCTTTTGTTTTTGAATATAAAATATAATATTTGTGCGATAAATTAACAACCCCAATACTATCATAAGCTATTGATAAATTGTGATAAGCACTTTGTTTGTTTTCTAAAGATTTTATTTTATTTGCAATTTTCAGGGCTTCTTTAGCATAATTAATAGCTTGCTGATAATTTTTAAGGCTTATACTTAGTTCCGATAAATTATTATTACAATTAGCAATACCATCCTGATAATTCATTTCTTTAAACAATATCAATGATTTTTGAAAGTTGTCAAAAGCCAGTTTATACTCTCCTCTCTCTTTATGAATGATACCAATATTTATGTTGCCTATAGAAATTCCTTCTTTGTTTACAGTTTCTTCAAATATTTCGAGTGCTTTACTATAGTATTCAAGTGCTTTTAGCTGTTCGCCTTGTGAATAATAAATAAGTCCGATGTTATTATAGCATTCAGACAAATTTACCTTGTCATTTATTTTAACTGAAATTTTTAATGCTTTGTATAAATATTCAATAGCTTTATTGTTATTATTCAATTTCTGAAATATAATTCCAATATTATTATAGCAGCCCGCAATTCCTCTTTTATCGTCAATTTCATCGTATATACTCAAAGATTTCTGATAACTCTCAAGAGCTTTTATATAATTACCCTGCCTGAAATATAATGCACCAATATTATTAATGCAACTTCCCAACCCTTTTTTATCGTTTTTTTTAACATATACATTACGCAAAATATTATAATATTCAAAGGCATTATTAAAATTTCCTTTGTTAGTATATATATAACCTAAAATTTTGCATGAGTTTATAATGCCTTTATCATAATTTAATTTTTGAGAAAGAGAAAAACTTAATTTAGCAGCATTAGTAGCTTTATCAGTATTTTGCGTGATATTAGCTGAGCTGAAATAAATTAATTTATTAACTGTATTAGTATCGTAAATGTTGATTTTAACTTTATCGGAATAAACTGCATTAATATTACTACAATGACAATAAATATTAAATAAAACAAAGGTTGTTATATAAATCAGAAGTCTATAAAACATAAACAAAATATTAAATTACAAAGATAAAATAAAATAAAACTTTTTAACTAGGGTCTGCTGAATAACTGCAAAACGCTTTATTTTCAATAATTATTTGCATATTTGTAGTACTCAAAATGCATAAAAATATGGCAAAAAGTTCAAAAAACCGTGCATCCAAGAATGCATATATTAGTCCAAGTCAAATAACAATAGAAGGATTTGAAAGCCCCTTTGAACAAGAATTAGATTCCAATAACCGATGGGTTAAGTTGTCTAAACAAATTCCATATCACTGCATAAATCAAAGCCACGCACCGACAGGAAAGAAGCTCGAAAGTTTTATCTTAAGACAGCACAGCATAGAAGATCGTATAGTAAGCATACACCAACCACATGTTCGTCCTATTGTAAGAGGCAAAACCAATGCGAATGTTGAGTTTGGATCAAAAATAAATGTATCGCTGATGAATGGTTTTGCTTTTTTGGATGATTTGTCATGGAACGCATTCAATGAAGGGACATGGCTAATATCTTCAGTAGAAAAATATAAAAAACGCTTTGGGTATTATCCTGAAGAGATCTTGGCCGATAAAATATACTGCAACAGAGCAAATAGAATGGCATTGAAACTACTTGGCATTAAGCTAAGAGCAAAGCCATTAGGAAGGCCAAAGGCAGTGGATGTAGAACACGTAAGACCGGGCGAAAGAAATCCAATTGAGGGATTGTTTGGTCAAGCCAAGACAGCGTACGGGATGAACCGAATCAAAGCAAGGCTTCAACAAACAAGCGAATCATGGATAGCCACAATTGTTTTAGCACTCAACCTGGTTAAATTAATCAGGTTGGGCTTCTATAACTATACGTTAATTTTTATATATTCAGCAAGTAGTATTTTAAAATGTTGTGAGGAGTTTAT
>CAZDEU010000050.1:9037-16037 GCA_964504265.1 uncultured Bacteroidales bacterium | reverse complement strand
ATTTTGCCCATTAATAAGGTATAATATTAGACAAAATAATATTGTCAGTAAACCTTTTTTGTTTACTATATTCAGCATCTTGTTAACTTTATTTTTAATATTATTTATAAGCATATTAAAAAACTATAAAGAACGCAAATAAGACAATAAGTGCGTAAAATATATCTTTTACGCACTTTGCAATTAAAAAAACATATAATTAACAAATTGATATTAATATTAAATATGCAAACTTAATCAAATTTCAAGTATTATATTTTTAATACAAAACACTTCAAAATTATTAATAAAGTTATAATAATTTCGACAAATTATTATCTTATTATAACCATTTTGCCAAAATTGTGTTTAAAATATTGCTTAGTAGCAGCATCATTTTTTTCTATTGATTGCCCCTCAATGTCGGTAATTACTCTGTAAAGATAAACCCCGTTTGCAAGTAAATCTCCAAAATCATCTCTGCCGTCCCATGCATACGAAGTTATATTGCGCCCTATGTGGATGGGACCTAATTCAGCTTGCGAAATTTCTCTCACTATTCTACCTGAAATAGTCATTATCTGAATTCTGAAATTTGTTGGTATTTCAAAGCCTGTAAGCGTAAACACAAATCGTGTGGAGGTAGAAAAAGGATTAGGCCAGTTTAATACATCTGTAATTGTTGATTTATTGACAATTTCAAAAGAAATTTTAAAATCGTTACCTCCCGACTCATTATTTGAAGCATCTTTTGCCTGTACTGTAATTTGATATTTGCCATCAACCGGAAAATTTGCATCCCACTCAGCCTTACAAACGTTATCAGGCATTTCGGCAGGGTAAAACCTCACAACCTCCTGTCCGCCACTTTTAAAATATATTCTTCTGTCGTTAAATTCGCCAGGATAACGAATAAATATTTTAAAAACTGAAGTGTCGTTCATTGCAAGAAATTTGTTTTCATCGTTCAAACTTATCTGAATTACAGGTTTTGCCGAAACTATGTCGCCGTCAAGAATATGTACTCCGTCGAAGGTAACATCAAGTAAAGGGTTTATTTTATCCTGTACAACGTTGAAATATATTTCACCAATATTATTGAAATGATACTGTTCTAACTGGTCATTGTCAGGATTTACTTCAATCCATAAGCTGTTCAGACCTGTCAGGTTTTGTGTCGAAAAATTTACAGAGTCGATAATTATATCGCCAATAGGATGAGGGCGTAATCTTTTATTTATCAGAGGAATAATATTTCGGTTATTGTCGAGCAACCAGTATTTGACAAGTAAACTGTCCATATCGTAATTTCCTATATTTTTAATAGCACAAGCAAATCTGATATTATCGCCTTCGGCTAAAGTATCTTTATAAAAATTATAATGAACATCGGGTGCCAGGCAAGTTTCGGGCACACCATCATATAAAACCTGCCATCTTTTTATTAAAGGTGGTGTACGAAGGGAATCGTCTTGCATAAAAGCTACAAGTTTCAGGTATGGGTACATTGTTGCGTTAATTCTTGTGTTTAATCCGTAAATATCAGCCGAATCGGGCGGAAGGTTAAAAATTAATGTATCTACAGAAAAGTCTGTTTTAACGCCAATAACACTTAATTTAACTATATCGGTATTAATGTTATCGGTATGAGTTTGTCGCCAATGTAGAGAATGATATTTGGCTGCAGGTCCTATTAATTCAGATTCAACAAAACCTTCATTCCATTTAGTTTTTATACTGTCGTTAAGTTGAATAATTGAAGATTGTGAACTTCCAATAATTTCTCGTGCATAAACACCCGTTACATCGCCTTTAACACCCATAAATATGTATGGCAAATTATTACTTAATGTTCTGATTTGCGAACTGCCAAAAGATTCAAAAGATTGATACAGTTCTTCTTCAAACGATGGTGCACTATGATTTCTGTGGCTATATGCAAGCAGGTAATATCCGTTGGGAATTTGATTTAAAAAGTATTTGACTTTATTACGCCAAGCTACACTGCTTGTCCAAAAATCAAACGCTCTTACATCATAAGTTTTACAATGCCAGTTGCCGTAAGGTCCATAATTACATGGATTTGAATAACCGCAGGTATCGTAACTAACCCAAATGTTGCTGTTAACAGGATTAAGAACAACGAATTTCATACCATCGCCCGATGGTCCAATGCAACACCATAAGTCAACCAAATCTCCGTTAATTTTTATATATTCTTCTGTCCATGGTATGTTGGGATAATAACCTGTTTGAATGTTGACAGCTTTTATATCATCAATAAATTCGAGCTTTCTGATTAGTTTATTATATTTAACATATTTATATGTATTATTCTTAAACTGATGAAAATGAGCTTGTCCCCAGCCTGTTTTATTGTTGATAATTTGAAAAGAGCTTTCACGCCAGTTATATGACCCGTACATAGCAGAATCGACCGAAACCCTCCAAAAATATACAATACTATCATAATTTAAAGGTAATGCAGGTGTCCATTCTATTAAACCACCCTGATGGTTAATGCTGTAGCTTATTTTTATAGGCGAATTAAACAAATCGCTGGTATCAAGTTGAAAAACATAACTCATATTTTCGAGGAAAGGATAACCGGTAGAAGCCTTTAAAACTACAGACGACGATGGAATTATCGAATAATTATAAGGATAAACAGGAACTATGTCAGCCGATTTAATAAACAAATTAACCTGAACTGAATTATTAACTTCCGAAAATTCGTTTATTTCGTTGAAAGCATCAAGTCGGATAACAAAACTATTTAAGCCAATACCTTTAATTTTATCAACAGGCATCTTAACTATTATTGTATCTTTAAATAATGTTGCTTTTACTCTTATAACAGTATCGAAAACCGATTGGTCGGAAAAAATCCTTCTTATCTCTATAAAAAAAGCAGTATCGATTGCTTTTCCGATATTTGTTGAAACTATATTTATTAAAAAAGTATCAACTTCGTTAGTAACATTTTTGGGAGTATAAAATACAGAAGAATTGCTAATGGTATAATCAGGAAATGAATGTGAATTAATTATCAGAGCAGGGTCGCCATGTAGTGTCATTTCTAAACTGACAGCTTTAGTATATATTGAATTATTCTGAATATTTTTAATAGTGTTTTTAATAATTTCGCCAACGGGTTTGCCATAATTTTTATAAGATAGATTTTTATAAAATTCTGAACTATATTTATTTAATGTACCGTCATCACTTTTTGAAATTGTTGCAAGATAACCAATAACGCCTTTATTTTCAATTAAAACAAATTCTTCACTTGAGCTAATAGTATTACTAAACATATCGCCAGCAAAGCACGAATTAGCTAACAAAAATGGGTATTTGTCGTAATTATTATATTCAGAAGGATGGTCAATGCTTTGGTCAAAGCCTATGCCTGCAGCATGACCAAAAAATGTCATCAACGATACACCGTTATTTATAAGTTTTTTAAGAGAATCGGATTGATTAATTTGAATAGGTGCCGAAGAATTTTTTAAAAATGTCATAACCTTACCTCCGAAAAGTGTATCTTCAATTGTTTTTTTATAATTATTAAGATATGCAGCAAAAAGATTTTGCTCATTAATGTTTTGTCCACCTCCAAAGTGCAGAACATTTTTCATCCATTGCTTTGGTGTTTGCTGTTCGTTTTCGTATTGAATTATTTTATCAAGATAAATACTAACATGTTCAGGAATTGTAGCAGCTAATCTTCCTGTAGGTATAGCAGGCTGATACATAGTATCAAGTATTCCTCTTGTAAAGCTAATATCGGAAGGTGGCACACTAAAAGTAGGAACATAAGTAGCTGCCCAGTTAGCTGCATTTTTTCTATAAGAAGGATTTTCACCATCTGAACCAGCTCTGTACGATTTGCCAATAAGGAATAAAGCCTTGGGCTGTACATTAGCATTATTCCATAAATAACGCATATAATTTTTTATAGCAAGTGGATTTTTTCTGATGCCATACGAAAATTGGTCGTATAGCTCTTCTACATTTATTACTTGTGCTGTGTAACCTTTTGAATTTCTATAAGCTTGATACTGAATAGCTTCGTTCCAAAACTTAGGATGTGTTACAATAAAATAATCTGAATTTTTATATATATCAGATGTATAATTTGTGAATTTTGCATTAGATGTAACAGCATTGAGTTTAGTAATAATTATTGCTTGATTATATGATGTAAGCAAACATTCTTTTTCGCTGTTTGAATTTGGAATTAATGCCTGAAAATTATTACCGTTACGTACAGTTTTTATAATTCTGTTATTTGAAATATCGTATATTCTAACTGTGTCGAATGACGATACATTATAATTTGTAAAATGTAAATACGACATTGATTGACCAGAAGCATCGGGTAAACTAAATTTTAGGGTATTTGAAATATTTAAGTCTGTTTTATAGGGATATTTAATGGAAATAAACCCAATAGTGTTACGGTCAGCTCCATTGCCCTGTAATGGAATAGATGCAAAATTAAAACTGTTTGTAGCATTTAGTTTTGAAGGTGTTAAATATTTAGTAAAATTCAATATTTTATAACCTTCGTATAATGTATCAATACTTATATCTGAAAAATTTACAGTTACTTGATGGTCGGGGGACAAATTTGCGTAATTGGAAGCGCCAATAAGGTTAAATTTAATTTCCGCATCAGGACCAACATTATAAACGTTAGGAGTAGCAACACTTCTACTTATAGAACCTCCAAGACTAAATCCTGCATCAAACCAGCCTTCACCTGCTACATAATCAGGGTCGGTTGCTCCATAAATATTTGTTTGTCCTAAGAAATATGTTGATGTGTAATTATTACGGACAGTATTAAAAACAAAAGGAGAGGGGGTGTATGAAGAAAAATTAAAATTGTTATGTAGTGTCATTCTCTTACTTGGATAAACTACCCAATTGGGATTAAAGGTCAAATAATAACTTGCAGTATCAGTAAAAAGGCTATAAGCAGTGTTGCCTTGACTTGATGGTTTGTCATATATATACGCATCTAACCAACCATCATTTTTTTTTCCGTAAAATTCAATATAATCGTTGGCATCAAACACACCGTCTTCTTCACCTTTAACGTAGATATGCTGTTCAATACCTCTTCCAAATATCTGGAAACTACGTGGGTTTGGGTTGCCCGACAAAACACCTGCTGCTTGTAACACAGAGAAATTTATTCGATGAATGCCATCACTAACAACATCAATACGATAATATTTTCTATTATAATCAATCCATTCGTTGCCAATGGGTTGAGCATTTACAATAGCTTGTATACTTATTGTACAAAAGAAAATATAAATTTTAAAATATTTTTTTAACATAATAATATAATAATATGTATTATAAAATTGGTGTTTCGACTGATTTTTTTTTGTTAATATTTATTTTTATTGAAAAAACATTTGAATATACTGCAATAGAATTGTCGCCTATATCAGTTAATGCGTAATCAATATATAAAGAATTGTTAATAATAAAGCCAACACCCATATTTGGTTGAAAGGTTTTAAACTTTTCGCCATCATTATTTGTTTCTTCCTGAAAATTACCCACGCCAGCTCTAAAAAACACAATATTCTTATAATTAGCTTCAAACCCAAAGCGAGGGTCAATACTAATAGGGTCGCCTTTTATTAGAGTGTTTCTTTTACCGTCGAATGTCAGGTCGAAATTAATTTCGGGCAAAAGCGTAAAAACTTTTTTAACAACAAAACTTTTATTAGCTCCTAATTGTAGACGGGGCATAGTAATTTCGGTCGTATTTTCAGGAATTGCGTTACCTGTAACAGCAAAAACATCTTTCATATTTTGAGGTAAATCGTAGCTCCACGCATTAAAAGTAGAGGTTATATCTTTACCAGTAACGGCAAAATTCCAGTTATTGAGTTTATAAAGTGCTCCTAAATCAATACCAAAGCCCCAAGCGTTAGCAAAGTCGCCCAACCTTCTATAAATAATTTTTGCATTACCACCTATGCTTAATTTTTCGCTTTTGGTTTTTCGGGAATATGATAATAAAAAGGCGTTGTCGGTAGCCGAAAAAGATGTAATTCTGTTAAAATGAATATTGCCTTCGCCGTCTATAAGGTCAATAGTATTAGGAATATCATCTATTCCGAAACGTACATAAGAAAAAGAAATGGAGCTTTTTTTATCTACCTTTGCTGCAATAGCAGCGTAGTCGTATTTAGCTATACCTCCCATGTATTCTGAGTGCATAAGTCCAAGCTGAATATTTGAAGGTATATAAACCAGCCCGGCTGGATTCCAATATCCAGAACTTACATCATTTGTACTTGCCAATACTGCATTCGACATGCCTAAGGCTCTTGCTCCTACACCTAAGGTTAAAAATTCGTTGCTGTACTTGGTAGTTTGAGACAGTAATTGGGTAAATCCTAATAAAATCAATGTTATAACTGATATTATTTTACATATATTAAGCTTCATCTAATAAAATATTTAATTAACAAAGATAATAATTCAATCTGTAAAACAATATTATTAGTTAATAAAGTTCATAATGTTTTATAAAGTTGAATGTTAAAAGAAAAAAGTTGAATGTTAAAAGAAAAAAGTTGAATGTTAAAAGAAAAAAAATATATTATTAATCAATAAAATAGTTAATCGTCAATCTGAAATCGAAAATTCAAAATCGAAAATTGTGTTTTATTTTAGTGTGTTTTTTTATTGTGTTTTATTGCATAAATTGTATCTTTGTTTAAATAATTTTATTTAAAAATTTAAATATGTTGACAAGATTTATATGTTCTGTTTGTTTGCTTTTGTTTTTAACAAATTTTCAATATTCACAAACTCAACAAGAAATTAACACTGTTTTGCTTACTGTTTCTGTTGTAAAAGTTATTTACGGCGATTCCTGCGATGTTGTTATTTCGGGTGATAACTTTCCCGAAATTAATAAGAATTATAGAGGAAGAGTTTTTGGAAAATATGACGAAAAAACACCAGGAAGAGATATTGAAATTGG
>CAZDEU010000050.1:0-8937 GCA_964504265.1 uncultured Bacteroidales bacterium | reverse complement strand
ATTCAATTAAGTACTACAGGCGATTTATTGCATTTTTTGGAATATATTAGCGAAAATCCTCGCAAATATTCAGGGCAAAAAAATATGATTTTTAATATATATGTTGAATGGCTCAGAAAAAGCACGCCTTTAGCTCCATCAACATTGTATGAAAAATTATTGTATTTTAAAGTTCAAAGTGATATTGACTCCGCTATTAGTTTATCAGATATTGAAAATCATAAAAATATTCTCGCTGAATGGAATAAAAAATCTGTTGAACTATTTAATAAATACGATTTTATGGCTTCAAGCAGTTTTTTGAATATGTCGTTACTACTTTCAAAAAATATTAATCAGCATAAGTATATTGCCGATGCTTATTATATTTCAGGTAAATTCAAATCAAATCAGCAAAATTTTAATGATGCTATCACAGAATATCAAAATGCTTATATTCATTATAAAAAATCAAATCAACCTATTGCTATGATGGCTTCTTTAAATAATGCCTGCTGGCAATATATCGAAATGAAAGAATACAAAACAGCTTCTAAGGAATTTGCTAAGGCTATTAAAATTCAGAAAAAATATATTTCCCAAAACGATGATATGAAAATGTTGCTTAATCGAATTTATGCTTTAACTATTAATAATTATGCTTGGTCAATGCATTTATCTAATAAATCTAAAAAATCTGTTAAATATTTTAATCGTGCAATTCTTGTATTGGACGATGATAAATCTGAAATTGCTATTAAGAGGCTCGCGTTAATTAATAATAATCTGTCGAAAGTGTACGAAAAATTAGGAAATAATATGTTATTTGATGAATACAGAAATAAAACAAAAGGTTTTATAATACCTAATACAGGCGAAGTAGAAGATTATTTTATTTATTAAAAAAATTATCTCGCAATTTTTAAAATATTTTCTTTGTTAATATTTCTAAGTAAATTCAAGGCTTCTTTTAGAATTCCGTCAATATCAAAACCGCATTCTTTGTGAAGTTCAGATAAGCAACCATGTGAAATAAATTTGTCGGGGGGGATACCAATTCTTTTAACTTTTGTAATGTAATTATTATCATTTATAAATTCAATAACTGCAGAACCTAAACCACCAGTTATAGTACTATCTTCAACAGTTATAACATATTTAAATTGTTTACATATTTCGTGTAATAATTCTTTGTCAATAGGTTTTAAAAATCTCATATCATAAAGAGCGCAATTATAGGAGTTAGTTTCTAACAAACTACATACTTCATAAACAACGTTACATATTGGTCCTAATGTAATAAAAGCAATATCAGTACCTGTTCTGACTTGTCTGCCTTTGCCTACTTCAATAAGTTTAAAAGGTGTTCTCCATCTTTCTAAAACACCGTTACCTCTTGGATATCTAATAAAAAAAGGAGATTTTTTATATAGCATAGCAGTATACATCAAATTTCTGAATTCTTCTTCGTTCGAAGGTGAAGAAATTACAACATTGGGTATAAGATTAAGATATGATAGGTCGAATGCACCGTGATGAGTTGCCCCATCTTCGCCTACCAATCCTGCTCTGTCTAAGCAAAAAACAACAGGTAGTTTTTGTAATGCTACATCGTGAATTATTTGGTCAAAAGCTCTTTGCATAAACGTAGAATAAATATTGCAAAAAGGTATAAGACCTTGAGAGGCTAAGCCTGCTGAAAAAGTAACTGCATGTTGTTCGGCAATACCAACATCAAAGGTTCTTTGTGGTAGCTTTGCCATCATAATATTAAGCGAACAGCCTGATGCCATAGCAGGTGTTATTCCTACAATACGTTCATCTTGGCTTGCAAGTTCCAGAATAGTTTCTCCAAAAACAGTTTGATAAGTAGGAAATTTACTTTTTACTGCATTTTCAATAGTTTCGCCAGTATCGGGGTCAAACAATCCTGGTGCATGATATTTGGTCTGTTGTTCTTCTGCTTGCTTTAGCCCTTTCCCTTTTGTAGTAATTACATGGAGTAGTTTGGGTCCAGGTATGTTTTTAAGGTCTTCTAAAACTTTTACTAATCTTGGAATATCATGCCCGTCAATAGGTCCGAAATATCTAAAGCCTAATGCCTCAAAAATATTAGTTTGTCGAAAAAGTGTAACTTTAACGGCGTTTTGAATTTTTTGTATTATTCGTCTGGCACGTTCCATACCCGACATCATTTTCCAAACATCATCCTTTATTTTATTATATGTTCTTGAGGTTGTTATATCGGTTAAGTATTCCTTTAATCCACCCACATTTTCATCAATAGCAATACCATTATCGTTCAAAATAACAAGCAGATTGGTTTTTGAAACTCCAGCGTGGTTAAGTGCTTCAAAAGCCATACCTCCGGTCATTCCTCCATCACCAATAACTGCAATATGTTGTCTCGTTTTGTTCCCTGTTAAGCCCGATGCAATTGCCATCCCTAAAGCTGCAGAAATTGATGTAGAGCTATGCCCTGTTCCAAAAGCATCATAAATACTTTCTTCCATTTTAGGAAATCCACTTATACCATTATATTTTCTATTAGTGTAAAAACGCTCACGTCTTCCTGTTAATATTTTATGCGCATACGCTTGATGACCAACATCCCATACTATTTTATCTTCGGGGGCATTAAATACAAAATGAAGTGCAACGGTGAGTTCAACAACACCTAAACTTGCTCCTAAATGTCCTGGGTTATTACTAATAATATCAATTATAAACTGACGAAGTTCTTTACTGATTTCTTCTAATTCGTCTAAACCGAATTTCTTAAGGTCGACAGGTGAATTGATTTTCGACAAAATATTTTCAGCTTTAGTAACCATTAAAAAATGAAATATATTATTTTTTAAAGCAAAGTTATAAAAATAACTTGATTTAAATATTATTCTCCTAAATAAGCTTTTAATAATTTGCTCCTATAGCTGTGTTTTAAGCGTCTTATAGCTTTTTCTTTTATTTGTCTGACTCTTTCTCTTGTTAAATCAAACCTCGAAGCTATTTCGTCAAGAGTAAGCCCATGTGGTATACCAATTCCATAAAAAAGAATAATGATATCTTTTTCTTTATCAGTAAGTGAGGCTAGAGAACGTTGTATTTCTCGTGTAAGCGATTCTTTTATAAGCTCGGTATCAGTTGTTGCCGAATCGTTATTCATATAAACATCTAAGAATGTAGAATCTTCGTCTTGTACCAAAGGTGCATCCATTGAGAATTGTCTCATATTAATGCTTAGCGAATCCTTAACTTTCTCATCGGGCAAATCAAGTGCAGTAGCTATTTCATGTTCTGAAGGCGCACGTTCTAATTTTTGTTCTAATCTTGCCGATGTTTTCATGATTTTATTTAGCGAACCCACCTGATTTAATGGCAAACGGACAATACGTGATTGTTCTGCCAAAGCCTGTAGTATTGACTGGCGTATCCACCAAACGGCGTAAGAAATAAATTTAAAGCCTCTTGTTTCGTCAAAACGTTTTGCGGCTTTTATCATTCCAAAATTGCCCTCGTTAATTAGGTCGGGGAGGCTAAGCCCTTGATTCTGATATTGTTTGGCTACCGAAACTACAAAACGAAGGTTAGCCTTACATAATCTTTCGAGTGCTATTTGGTCACCTGCTTTAATTTTTTGTGCAAGTTGAACTTCTTCTTCGGGTGTTATAAGTTCTTCTCTTGCTATTTCAGATAGATATCGGTCTAATGATGCCGATTCTCTATTTGTTATTGATTTCGTAATTTTTAGTTGTCTCATGTTTTTAAATATTTGTCAAATATTACTTTTAGTATTAAATTATCCTGATTATAAATTAAAGTTTTTATACTATAATACTAATAATGATTGAGTTAAGTATTATTTTTTGAGGTGTAATCAAGATTTGAAAAAAATCGAACATTATAATATAACACAAAAGACAACATTAAGTTGTATAAAGTTTTGATTTTTTAAAAAAAAATTACAAACCTAGTCCGTAATATACTCTCATCCCATTTGGATAAGAGCCTTCAATAAGTACTCCCCCTCTTTTGTTGTTTAATATATTATTAATATCTTCAACTGTTCTAATGGGTTTACGGTCAATAGAGGTAATAATAAACCCCTTTTTTATGCCGGCACCTCTGAATTTACCAGCTTCAACATTAGATACTTTAACGCCGTATCGCAAACCTAACTGTTTTAATTCACTTTCAGAGGCTTGTTCAAAGGTTGCTCCAAGCAAGTTTATTGAATTTATTTCTTCTTTACTTACAATTTCAGTTGAACCGTTTTTGTTCTTTAAGATTGCACTAAGCGTTTTTATCTTATTGTCTTTTTTAATGTCTATATTAATGTTTTCGCCTGGTCTATGCTGATTAATTACTTCAAGTAGTTCGGGCAAGCTGTTAATGCTAATTCCGTTAATATTTGTAATAATATCACCTTCTCTTATTCCAGCTTCAGAAGCTGCACCATTAGGGTCAACAGCCGACACATAAACGCCCGTAATATCTTTTATGCCTTTGTCTTCAGCAAATTTTCCATCAATTTCATTTACTGTAACACCAAGATACGCTTTTTGAACTACACCATAAAGTAATAAATCATCAAGTATTTTTCTAACAATATTAACTGGAATAGCGAATGAATATCCTGTATAAGAGCCTGTATTTGAGGCTATTGCGGTGTTTATCCCAATAAGTTCGCCTTTAATATTCACTAAAGCACCTCCACTATTGCCGGGGTTAACAGCAGCATCGGTTTGAATAAAGGATTTTATATCGGTGCTACCTCCAAAAACGTTAATATTTCTAGCTTTGGCACTAACTATTCCTGCTGTAACAGTTGATGCTAAGTTAAAAGGATTTCCAACTGCAAGTACCCATTCACCAATTTTAACACTATCTGAATTGCCGTATATAATAAAAGGTAAATTTTCAGCATCAATTTTAATTAATGCGATGTCTGATGAAGGGTCAGCACCTACTATTTTGGCACTAAAAGTATGCTTGTCGTTTAATGTTACTGTTATCGCGTCAGCATCTTGAACTACATGATTGTTTGTTGCTATATAGCCGTCGGGCGAAATAATAACACCAGAACCACTTGCAACGTAAACTTGTTCTCTTTGATTATAGGGAAAACCCCAGCTAAAAGGATTTTTGAAATTGTCGAAACCAAAAAACTGGTCGTAAAGGTTGCTTTTCTTTTGGTATTCTGTTTGAATATGAACTACCGAATGCAAAGTCAATTCAGCGGCTGTAGTAAAATCAGCACAAGTGCTTGTAGGGTATGATGAATACGAAACAGGTAGTGCGTAATTTGAGCCAGTTTGAAAGCCTTTTACCTGTTTTTTATTTCCATTATAAAAAAATTGATATGTGCCAAGGCTTACCATGCCACCCAAGGCACCTGCTATTAATGTTAAAAATAATCTCTTATTCATAATTTAATTTATTTTTTAGTGATAAACAATTAAAAATTTATTTATTAGTTTATTTGAAAAATAACTGATTAAATTTATCAATAATTATACCTTGTAAAAAATATTGAAAAAATGTCAGTTAATTTTAAATAAACACAATTTTAACGATTTGAATAATATCAAAGTATTAATAAAAAAATAATATGATGTTAAAAATTTGTTAAAGTAATTTTTAATTTTGAAAATAAAAGTTTATACCATATTATTGTAAATATATTTGCTAAATAATATTTTTCAACTGGCGCATTTTTAAAGATACAAAATTTTTAAAAAAAATATTGCTATTTTAACATAAGAATTAAAATATTACGTTATGATAAAATAAAATTTTCCAAAATTTACCAAGTAATGCCTTTTTTATTAAGATAATTTATTGAAAATTTAAAATCAAACAATAAATATTATGAAGAAAAACGATTTAATTCTTTTATTATCTGTAATTATTTACAGTTGGATGTTTTATCAACAGTCAGCCGGGCTTAATTTTTTGATTTTTACTTTTGCCTTAATTGTTGGATTATTAGCTCTAAACAAAACTTTAATAAAAGATGCTGCATGGATAACTTCAGCCACATGCTCTGTAATTACTGCTGTTGCAGTTTTTTACTATGGGAGCAGAATTGCAGTTGTTTCAAATTTTATTTCTATTAGTTTAATGTCGGCTTTAAGTGTCAGTAGGGGTGCTTCTGTATTCTCGTCCTTGTTTTTTAGCTTATATTCTTATGTTACTTCAATAGGTTTTATGTTTGTTGATTTAATTGACCGCAACGACAGGCGAAATAAAGATAAAACCAATAGGCGTGGGATGAAACTATTGATGTGGATAGTAATAATATTTATTGTTTTGTTCTTCTTTTTCTTATATCAAAAGGCTAATCCTCTTTTCAGGAATTTAACCGAAAAAATTAATTTAGATTTCATTACTTTGGGGTGGATATTTTTCACTTTTTTTGGTTTTATTTTGCTTTACGGTTTTTATTATCACCGAAATATTGCTTGTTGGTATAATAAAGAAAAAATATGTTCCGATAATCTGAATCAAGAAAGTATTTCAAATAAAGAAATTAAATTTTTCGGCAAAACAATTGATTTATATGCTGAAAATAAAGCAGGTACAATTCTCTTTGTGCTGTTAAATATTCTTTTGTTAATTGTAAATGTTTTAGATATTGTATATTTATGGAGTGGAGGTGGTTTACCCGAAGGTATGACTTATGCAGAGTTTGTAAGGCAAGGTACTGGCACCTTGATTTTTTCTATTCTAATTGCTATAGCTCTTATACTTTACATTTTCAGAGGGCAACAAAACTTTTTTGAAAATAATAAAGTTCTTGTTTATTTAGCTTTGTTGTGGATAATTCAAAATGCTTTTATGGCTGTTTCAACTGCTAACAGAAATTTATTATATGTTGCGGAATACAATTTAACTTATAAACGAATAGGTGTTTTGTTTTATCTATTACTTGCTGTTATTGGTCTGTTGTTTACCTTTATTAAGATAAAAAAAAGAAAAAACAATTTATATCTTTTCCGCAAAAACGGTTGGGCTTTTTATTTAGTTCTTGTCTTTGCTGCTTTGTTTAATTGGCCCGGAATTGTTACTAGATATAATATTTCACATTCAAAAGAGCTTGACAAACAATATCTGATTAATCTTTCTTATGCTAATCTGCCCTATTTGGCTGCACTTGAAGTCCCTGAAACTGATTTTACTATTTTGCCTGATAACAATGATGTTAATTATGAAAATAATTATTTTATGTCAAGATATAGAAATATGAATTCTTATAATATCTCTTATTATAATGATAATTTTTCATGGACACTTCATTCAAAATTGTATAATTTCTTATCTGCTATAGATTCTGCTTCGTGGCGTTCTCTATCAATAAATAAAATTAATGTTTATAAGAGGTTATTGGAAATGCACAATGAAGGAAAATTTAAAACTTTAATTTTACGAAAACAAACTAATATTGAACAAAAAACTAATCTTAATCCTTTTGCAAAATTTGTCAATGTTGAAGCACTCGACTTTGGTGGTAATAAGATTTTGAAATTTGAGGGGCTGAATAATTTTACAAATCTTAAAGTTCTTTCTTTAAGTAATAATCAGTTGTCGAATGTAAAAGATTTTCCCTATCTGCCTATTTTGAAAGAGCTTTATTTAAGCGCTAATTCAATAAGTACTATTGATGGGTTGCTCGAATTACCAGCTCTTGAAGTTCTTGATGTTTCTCGAAATAACAATATTTCAATTGTTAATGTTAATAAAATTGAAAATCTTGTTAATCTTAATATTTCTGATAATACTGTATCGGGACTTAAAGATTTATCAAAAGCAGCTAATCTTAAACATTTGACAATGAGGAATATGCACAATAATAATTTTAGAGACCTAACACCTATCAATTCTCTTAACAGTCTTGATATTTCATATAATAATTTGTCGTCCGAAGATTTTTATCTGGTTTACATTCTTAAGAATTTCCCTTCTCTCAAAACTATTAATATTTCGTCGAACAGAATTGGCGGAATGTTCTTTACATCAAAATATTTCAAAAGAAAAAATTATGATGAGAATTTAGATAGAGAAAGTATTAATAATTTTTATGCACGTCTTGAAAATATTGACTTCTCTTCAAACAATATTTATTCATTATATGGGGCTGAGCAATTTGTTAATGTAAGTAATCTCAATTTATCTGTTAATAGCATTGATGATATTGAGCCATTGTACAGATTAAACAAACTTCAAATACTTAATTTATCAAATAATAAAATTAAGGATATAAATGGTATAGAAAGTTTAACTTATCTTAGCGAAATTTATTTGTCGTTCAATAACATCAGCGATATTACTGCATTATCGCTTTTACAAAACCTTACACGAATTAGTGTTTCTGATAATCAGATAAGTGTATTGCCCAAGTTTAAAACTTCTAATTCTATTGTGAGTCTTGATGTTCACAAAAATAAGATTACTGATATCAAAAATATTCAATATCTTAAAAACTTAGAGTATCTTGATGTCTCTGATAATCCTATCAGTAGTTTTACACCTTTATATAATCTTAAAAACTTGAAAACTTTAAAGGTATCTAATATTAGTGAAAAACAGTTAGTTTCTTTGAAGTCTAATTTGCCCGATACTGAAATTATTAAACAGGAAGAACCTGCATCAACAAATCGTTACTATAATTATTAAATATAAGACACCAAAGGTACACAAAGGAGTATAAACTTTCAACTCCTTTATGAACTTTCTACTGTTTAATCGTCAATCTAAAATCGTAAATTGTATCAAGTACTGTAGAAGCGAAAAAACAATTCAATATTAAAAGTTGAATTTTAAAAGTAAAAAACATCTTATTTGTCTATAAAAATCGTAAATAGTAAATCGCAAATCCACTTTTATGAATTTGATAATAAACTAATATTACTTTTTTTAATAAGTTTGCAGTCAATAAATTATTAAAAAAGCTATTAA
>CAZDEU010000049.1:0-16611 GCA_964504265.1 uncultured Bacteroidales bacterium | reverse complement strand
ACTGTAGACGCTCCTCTGCAAACTGTAGACGCTCCTCTGCAAACTGTAGGCAAACTGCCAGTAAATGTAGGGAGTATCTCACAAAGTGTGTAAACTTCCGTCCGTCTACATCTTTTTATACTGAATAATTCTTCGCAACTTGCGGGCAAAAATGATTATCAAAAGAAGTTCTAAAAACTTATATTGATAAATAATTTGGTAATTTGAGAACAACTGTAGTGCATAAAGTAATTCCCAAAAAACAATATTATTTTTATCTTTGCATCATAGTTTTAATCAAAAATAACATTCATAATATGCTTAAAATAAAACTTTTTGGCTTTATTGTATTTTTTAGCTACATTTTTAATTTAAATTCTCAAAACAATAATTACATTTCCATAAAAATAGATGCTTACGAAGGCAAACAGTCGATACTTTATTCAGTTAAAGGTAGCAGATATTTTGCAATTGATACTGCTGTTGTTAATAATGGCGTTATATTACATAAATTAACTCAGCCTTTATTAAAAGGTGGTTATACAGTTTACGTTAACGACACATTAACATTAGATATAATATCTGATAATAACGGTATTGAAATGTCAACAAAATTGCCTGATGTTATAGGTAGTATGAAAGTTATTAAATCGGAAGAAAACAAAGTTTATTACGATTATCTTAAATATTACTATAAAATAAATGATTCAATAGAGCAATATAGGTCTGATGCCGATATGATAAAAGCCATTAATGGTGGTAGCGACACTCCGCAATCGGAAGAATTAAGAAAAAAAGCTGAAAGATCTAAGGTTTCAATTAGAAATTATACACTTTCACTTATTGAAAATTATCCTTATTTATTTGTAAGCAAAATACTAAAAGGTGGTTTGATGCCTGATTATATGGAATATATAAAAAAACCGGGAGCAGTTAAATATAATAACATAAGAAGTTTTTATGCTGAACATTTTTTCGACAACATTGATTTTGAAGATGCTAATTTATTAAGAACAAGAGTTATTTATACTGCAGTAGGTGATTATATAACTAATTTTGCAGACCCTCCTTCTGAAAACGCATACATTAAAGCAATAGATTTTATTTTAAATAAATCGACAGTAAACACCGAAGTTTATGAATATATTCTTGAATTATTGTTAACTACATTTGGAAGTAGCCCTTGGGAAGGTGTTTATGTTCATCTTGTTGAAAATTATTTATTAAAAGATGGCTGTGGGCTTAATATTGATAATCAGGTCGATTTGCAAGCTCGTGCCGAAGCAATGCAAAAATTATTACCAGGCAATAATGTACCTGAAATTAATTTATCAGACACTAACGGTAAAACAATATCTGTTTATGATGTTAACGCATCGTATACTGTATTGTTTTTTTGGAATACTGCTTGTGAACATTGCGAAAGAGCAGTGCCCAAACTTAAAGAATTATATGAAAAATATCATACAAAGGGCTTTGAAATATATGCTATTGCAATAACACCTTCGGCTGATGTATGGAAACAGATGATAATACAACAAAATTCGCCATGGATAAATGTATCTGATTTAAAAGGCAGAGAAAGTCCTTTAATGACTCAATTTAACCTTTGGAGTACACCTTCATTTTTTATTTTAAACAAAGACAAACAAATACTTGAACGTCCATTTAATGTTGAAAGCATTGATAATTTTCTTTTAAATGCTTTAAGATGATTTAATACAATCATCAATTATTAAACTAATTAATTCTTTAAAATTAATACCAGCAGCTTTAGCTTGTTGAGGCACTATGCTTTGGGCAGTCATACCAGGTATAGTATTAACTTCAAGAAAATAAGGAACAGAATTTTTTAAAATATAGTCAACTCTGATAACACCTTTGCAGTTAAACTTTTTATAAATCATAATAGAAAGTGAAGAACACAAATCAGCTTCTGCTTTAGAAATACGGGCAGGAGTAATTTCGTCGGACATACCTGGCGTATATTTAGCTTCATAATCAAAAAACTCTTTATGACTAACAATTTCAGTAATTGGAAGAGCAGTTATTTTATTGTTAATTCTCATAACACCGCAAGTAACTTCTGTTCCTTCAATAAATTCTTCAACTAAAACTTCTGAAGATTCATTAAATGCAAGTTTCAAAGCATCATTTAATTTATCTGCAGTTTTTACTTTAGTAACCCCAACACTCGACCCACCTAAATTAGGTTTAACAAAAACAGGAAGATGCAAATTATTGAGTACCGCTTCAATTTGATTTTCATCATTATTATAAAGAAGAACTGAAGCAGCAGTTTTAACACCCAAAGATGCAAGTATTGTATTGCAATAATTTTTATTAAAAGTAATAGCTGATGTAACTAAATTACATGATGTATAAGGTATACGCAATAAGTCAAAATAACCTTGAAGCCTGCCATCCTCACCTGGTGTTCCGTGAATCAGATTAAAAATAATATCAAAAGTTATTTTTTTATTATTAACAGTGATACTAAAATCATTAAGGTCAACATTATGTTTATTTTGTTTATCAATATAATGACAATCTTTTCCGCGCAAACGTATAATATAAGGTATATATTTTTCTGTGTCAATAGCATTAAAAACTGCTTCAGCACCTTTAACAGATACAGGGTACTCCCCCGAATCACCCCCCGAAACTATTGCAATATTCTTTAACATATTATTATTTTATAATTATTACGTTTAAATAATTTTGCAAATATAATACACTCACAAATAAATAGCTATATTTGCAAATAGCTTATTAAAAATATTATTTATATATGAGTGTGTGGCAATTTATCAGAACACGTCTTTTCTTTAAACATATTATTATAATTGTAGCTATTACTTTTATTTTAATTTGGGGTATTTTAAGAATACTTGATATTTACACAAGACATGGTAAACATTATGTTGTTCCTGATGTAAAAGGTTTAACAATAGCTGAAATTGAAGCTAATAATTACGATGGTAATTTTGATTTTTTTATAATTGATTCTGTTTTTGACAATAAACGTCCTAAAGGTACTGTGATAGAACAAGAACCTGTTGGTGGAGTTAATGTTAAATTAAAACGAAAAATTTATCTTACTACTGTTGCAATAATGCCCGAAATGGTAAATATGCCTAATCTTGAAGATTTAACTTTGCGACAAGCTTTAGCAATGTTAGAAACTTATGGACTTAGACAAGGCAGACTTGAATATATTCCTGATCTTGCTGAAAATGCTGTACTGCAACAAAAATATAAAGGCAGAAAAATTAATCCAGGTACTCCTATTGAAAAAGGAAGCAGAATTGACATCGTATTAGGTAAAGGTCTTAAAACTGATGAAGGAGAGGAAATTGTTCCTGATTTATTGGGGAAATTCAGAAACGAAGCTGTTTCACTTATTGGAGCTTCTTCTATGAACGTTGGTGCAGAAATATATATGGATGGCAAAGATACTATTAACGCAAGAGTGGTAAAACAATCGCCTAAGGCAGGTGAAAAAAAAAGCTATGGGCATCCAATTGATATATGGTACAAATCAAATAAAAAATTTGATTTCAACTCTTTTTTAAATGATAGTATTGAATAAACTTTATAAATTTAATGTTTTTTTTAATAAATATAAACAATTTTTATAGCTCTTTTTGGTTTTTATTACTCATATAAATAAAATTTAATTTTTATTTCAATTTCTATGATTAAAAAATTTTTTGTTTTTGTTTTCAGTTTTACACTTGCTTTTACTTCAATTAGTCAGGAAGTTTTAACAGGTTTACAGGAAAATGCTTTTATTATTAATACGCTCAAACAACAAACTAATGTAAATCCTAAATCTAAAAATAATATTCCTTTATTTTTACCTTTTAAAGATGATTTTTCTTATAATGGTCCCTTCCCTAACGATTCGTTATGGCACGACAGATTTGTTTTTTGCAACAGCACTTATCAGTTATACCCACCAACAAAAGGTGTAGCCACTTTTGATGCTCTTAACGATTCAGGTTATATTTATGAACACGCCTCTCCTCTTTCTTTTATTGCTGATTATCTTACATCTAATCCAATAAGGTTAGATACTTTTGATAATGGTGGTATACCTACTGCAGTTAAAATCTCCGATTCTGTTTATTTTAGTTTTTTTTATCAACCTCAGGGCATTGGCGATGCCCCTGAATTAGAAGATAATCTTGTACTCGAATTTTTTACTGTTACCGATTCTACATGGAAACAAGTTTGGAGTGTAGAAGGCAATGACCTTCAAAGTTTCAGAAATCAGAATAATTCATTTTTTAAACAAATAATGATACCTATTACCGATAGTGCTTTATACTTTAATAATGGTTTTCAATTTAGGTTTTACAATTATGCAAGCATAGGAAATAATAATTTACCTGGATGGGCTGGTAACGTAGACCAATGGAATATTGATTATGTTTATTTAAATGTTGGCCGTTCTATGTCTGATACACTTTACAGAGATATTACTTTTATTAATAATGCTCCAACTTTACTTAAAAATTTTCAATGTATGCCATGGCAACAATATAATGCAGGTTTATCAGCCAATATGATTGATACTATGAGCATGTTGATAAGTAATTTGAGTGATATTACATATAATTATCAGTATTTATATAACGTAAAAGATGCAGCTTCGGCAGTTGAAATACATCAATATGATGGTGGATCTTATAATTTACTGCCATTTTTTCAAAATGGATATCAGGATTATGCACCTCATGCAAAACCAAACATAGGCTTTTCATATCCTGCTCTTAACGACTTCACCGATTTTGTTATAACTCATATTTTGAATCCAAGTGCACCTGCTGATATATCAAGACAAAATGATACAAGTCGTTTTATACAATCGTTTGAGAATTATTACGCTTACGATGACGGTAGTGCTGAAGCAGGTTATGGATTATCGGTTGCTAATGGAAAAGTTGCTTATAGTTTTACTTTAAATAAACCCGACACTTTAAGAGGTGTTGACATCTTTTTTAATCGCACTTTGAACAATGCAAATGATCAGTATTTTACCTTATTAATATGGAGTAACTTAAGCCCTGAAACTGTTATTTATGAAAGCCCTTTAGTTAAACCTTCTTTTGTTGACGGTGTAAATAATTTTTCAAGATATTATATTAACGATGATATTATTGTAAACGGTACTTTTTATGTTGGTTTTAAACAAACCAATAATACAAATATTAATATTGGCTACGATAAAAACACCAATTCTAACAATTATTTATTTTATAATGTCGACAACAACTGGTATAACTCAATGTATACAGGCTCACTTATGATGAGACCTGTGTTAGGTAAGAAAATTTATTTTGCTGGCATTAAAGACAATATTTCAGAAAAAAACAGTCTTAGCATTTATCCAAATCCTGTTAATGACGGCTTTATTCACTTGAATTACAATAATATCAACAATAATGATGATGTTTTAGTAAAAATATTTTCAATACACGGCAAAGAAGAAGCTTCTGTAAAGTTCTCTCAACGCATTGATGTGTCTTTTTTATCTTCTGGTATATATATTATTGCTGTTTACAATAAAGATGAAGTAAATACTAAAAAGTTTGTAATAAGCAAATAAGAATTTAATATGTACAATAAAGATTTAACTGAAAAAGACGAAGACAATGAGTTATACGAGCATTACCGTTTTATTGCTGATGCAGGACAAGCTTTGCTTCGTATCGACAAATTTTTATCAACACGAATAAGTAATTCGAGTCGTAGCAAAATACAGGCTGCTGCCAATGCAGGCAATATAAAAGTTAACGATAAAACAGTTAAACCTAATTATCGTATCAAACCAGGTGATGTTGTTAGTGTTTTATTGTCATATCCTCCACGCGATACCGATGTTAAACCCGAAAATATTCCTCTTAACATTGTTTATGAAGATGATGATGTTATTATTATTGACAAAAAGCCGGGTATGGTGGTTCATCCTGCTTATGCAAATTATACTGGTACTTTAGTTAATGCAGTAGCATGGTTATTAAAGGATAAAGCAAAGGATGAAAGCAGTTGGGGAGGCTTTCTCGTTCACCGCATCGATAAAGATACATCAGGTTTAATTGTTATTGCAAAAAATGAAAACGCACAAGCAGTTCTGGCACGTCAGTTTTTTGAACATAGTGTTGAACGTGAATATATTGCTCTTGTATGGGGTAATATTGAAGACGACGAAGGTACAATAACAGGTAATTTAGGACGAAGCCTTAAAGACCGTAGGGTTATGACTGTTTTTTATGAAGAAGATAAAGGCAAGCATGCTGTAACTCATTATAAAGTAATTGAACGATTTGGTTACGTTACACTTATTTCGTGCAAGCTCGAAACAGGACGGACTCACCAAATTAGAGCACATTTTTCACATATAGGACATCCTTTGTTTAATGACGAAACTTATGGCGGTAACACTATTGTTAAAGGTACTACTTTTAGCAAATACAAGCAGTTTATTGATAATTGTTTTAAGCTATTGCCCCGACAAGCTTTGCATGCTAAAACACTCGGCTTTATACACCCAACTACTAAAAAACATATTTCTTTTGAATCGCCTCTGCCCAACGATTTTATTGAAGTTATTAATAAATGGAAAAGATATACTTATAACACGGAAAAATAATTTTTAACCCATATCCATATTTTTTTAAGAAACTATGTTGTATCTTTGTCATATTATTAACAATACCATGCATTTTTTTTAGAGATGCCTTAAAAAATATAAAAACCTAATATATTGAATATCTGTATTTATATTTACATAAAACAGATTGCACCAAAAAGGTGATAAGATAAAAATAACAACAATGGGACAAGGCAATCGTTAGCATTTATATTAGAGAAACTTTTAGATCATTGATAAAATTCTATTAACTTTGAAGCAAATTAAAAAATTGCTTTATGACAGAAAATATTGCTTACGAACAATTGGTTGAATTTATTTCAAAAAATAATGTTCAAAAAAGCATTAGTCCATACTTTGCAACTCATGACTTTTGTTTATACAACAACGATTGCGTAGAAATAATGTCTAGATTCCCTGACAACTATGTTGATATGATCTTTGCCGACCCGCCTTATTTATTAAGTAACAATGGTATAACCTGCCATGCGGGCAAAATGGTTAGTGTAAATAAAGGAGAATGGGATAAGAGTAATGGATTTTTAAAGGATTTAGAATTCCATGAAACATGGATTTCAGAATGTAGAAGAGTTCTAAAACCAGAAGGCACTATTTGGATTAGCGGAACTATGCACAATATTTACCAAACAGGATTTTTGCTTCAAAAACTAAATTTTCATTTGCTTAATGACATAACTTGGTTTAAACCAAATGCAGCTCCAAATTTAGCTTGTACTACCTTTGCTCACAGTCATGAAACTTTATTATGGGCAAGAAAAGACAAAAAGGCACGCCAAACTTTTAATTATGAAAAAATGAAAACAGGAAGATTCCCTGAAGATAAAATGAAAGTTATAGACAAACAAATGCGTTCTGTTTGGAGTATTCCAACACCGACACCTGATGAAAAAGCATTTGGGAAACATCCAACACAAAAACCACTTGCATTATTAAAAAGGATTGTTTTAGCTTCAACTAAAGAAAATGATATAATACTTGATCCATTTAATGGTGGAGGAACAACAGGAATAGCTTGTAAATTAATTGGAAACAGAAAATATATTGGAATTGATATAAGTGCGGAATATTTAGAACTTTCAAAGAAACGATATAATAAATATATTATTCAACCTAACCTTTTTGATTAGAAAATATGAACAGTAACTCATGGAAGTCAATTTTTGACAAATACAAAATACACAAGCATAATTTTAATAAAGAGCCGTTTTTAATTTCTGCTGAACAAATAAAACTAGCAACATCACACTTTAAAAAGACCAATGAAAAAGAAGTTCGTATTTTATGCAAACAAGACACGCGTGAAGACAGACCAGATATTTTTATAGAAAATAATGTTTTTCTGCTTCCTATTAAAAATGGCTATTACGCCATAGTTAAAGGTGAAGGATATACTGACATACCAGATATAAAAACATCTGCAAAAATATATAAATCAAAACTTGACTTTAAATTAGATACATCAGAAATAGGAAATTCTGAAATGCAACATCTCGATTTTGCTTATGCTTCAAGTCTTGTAAGAACATTTATGAATGATGATTCACTTGTTTTAACAATACGAGGTAGAAAATATACACCACAGTTTTCATTCAAAGTCGGGAAACAAAATATTTCAGTTGAAAGTGTCCAAACAGAGGTTGATGCAGGTTATGAAGGGAAAAATCAAGTTGTTTTAATTGAAGCAAAAAACAGCAAAACAAAGAATGTCATAATCAGACAACTTTTTTATCCTTTCCGGCAGTGGTCACATTACACAAACAAAACAGTTAAGACCTTATTTTTTGAAAAAAGAAGTAATTTTTATTCGCTTTGGCAGTTCGATTTTGCTAACATCAATGACTATAACAGCATCAGATTATTTAAATCACAAAAGTTTGAAATAATTGTAAAATAAATACCTACCTAAAGGTCAACCATTGGCAATTCGTTGTAAATCGATAATTATGTTGCTTAAAAAATATGTGATTAATAATTTTACAGAATCACTAAACGACAATATTCAGTGTACCTATATTTGTTTTAACAGGATTGTAATGCAAAGGATATTTACCGACCTTAATTATAGAAAGTAGTGTTGTTGCTTTATTTTGAAACCTTTCTTTATCTGCAAATTGCCAAAAGGCAAGCAAAGCATTATGTATCAATCCTGCCAAAATTGAACAGACCTATTTACACATAAATGATGCTGCATAGCATATCCTGTCTTAATTAAAAATGCTTGCATAATGAAAAAAAACGTTAATTTTGTTTACGTTTTGGAAAAGTTATTATATATAAAAAAATGAAATGACAGATTTATTGACTATAAAAGAAGCCAGCGATTGGGCAAGTGCATATTTAAAAAAGAATGTAACGACTTCAAATATTTCATATTTAATCCAATATGGCAGGATAAAAAAGTACGGAAATAATGGAACGACTTCTGTAAAAAAGGAAGATTTAATTAAATATTACAAAAGTCTTAACGGACAACGAGAAACTGATTGGAAAAAAAAATTAGGCGATGATTTAAATTGGGCTTTGTCATTTGATTGGTGCAAAGAAAAAGATACTACTAAACACGTTCACAGATTGCATCCTTACAAAGGCAAATTCATTCCTCAACTTGTTGAATACTTTTTAAATGACCACACTGACAATTTTAAAAAAGAAACGTATTTCAAAAAAGGGGACATTGTTTTGGACCCTTTTTCGGGAAGTGGTACAACAATGGTACAAGCCGGTGAATTAGGAATGCACGCAATCGGAATTGATATTTCGGCATTTAATACATTGATTGCAAATGTAAAAGTTTGTAAAACAGATTTTCATAATTTACACAACGAAATTTCAAGAATTACAAATTTGCTTAAAGATTTTATATCACAAAAAAATAATATTGACTTTGAAAATGAACTACTTGAAGAACTAAATATTTTTAATAAAAAATTTTTCCCATCACCGGAATTTAAAATTAAAGTAAGACAAAAACAAATAGATGAAAAAACATATACTATTGAAAAAGTTAACGAATTTAAACTAATATTCGATAAACTTGCAAAAAAATATAATTTAAGAATCAAACAAGATAAATCGAATAGTTTTCTTGAAAAATGGTATTTACAACCTGTTAAAGATGAAATTGATTTCGTATTTGAGCAACTTAAACATATCCAGAACCCCACAACAAAGAAAATCATTACAATTATTCTTAGCCGCACAATACGCTCTTGCAGAGCAACAACACACGCCGATTTGGCAACTTTAAAAGAACCGGTTACTGAAACTTATTATTGCGGAAAACACGGAAAAATCTGCAAACCATTATTTTCAATACTTTCGTGGTGGGAACGATATAGCAAAGATACTATTACAAGGTTAGTTGAATATTCAAAGCTCAGAAAAAATGTATATCAAACTTGTTTGCAAGGAGATGCAAGAAATATAAATATTTTTGAAAAACCTAAAGAGAAAAATAAAACTTTTGGTGAATTAACCGAAAAACAAAAAATTAAAGGTATTTTTTCAAGTCCGCCTTATGTTGGGTTAATTGATTATCACGAACAACACGCTTATGCTTATGATCTATTTGGTTTTGAGCGAAATGACGAACTTGAAATCGGTCCATTATTTAAAGGTCAAGGAAAAGAAGCACAAAAATTATATATTGAAGGAATATCGCAAGTATTAATAAACACAAAAAAATATTTACAAGACGATTATGATATTTTTCTCGTTTCAAACGATAAATACAATATGTACCCAAAAATTGCAGAAAAATCAGGAATGCAAATTGTAAATCAATATAAACGCCCAGTTTTAAACAGAACTGAGAAAGATAAAGGGGCATATTCGGAAATAATATTTCATTTAAAATCTAAATGATGGCATTATCAAAACAACAAATTGAATTAGTTGAACAAACTATCAGAACAAGTTTAAGAAATAGATTTGAAACATATAATCCCGAACTTGCTGTGATGCCTTTTCATACTAGGCTCTTAGGTAAAGACCGTTTGGCTTTGTATGCTTTTATACATTCTCTTAATACAAATTTCGGAACAACTATTTTTGAGCCTGTTGCTGTTGCATTGGCATCATCGCGATTTAAAATTGCACAAAAACAAGTAAAATCGGGTACAAAAATTAGTACCGCTGCACAATTTGAAATCCAAAAAATTATGGACGAATTAACAGCAGCAAACATAAAACCAAATAAAACAAAAGAAATTGAAATTATCAGAGCGGTTTGCCAAAAAGACGAAATGAGAATTGTAAAGCCAACAATGGTTGATATTTATCTTGAAAATATCAAAGGAGAAATATTTCTTTTCAACATTAAAACTGCAAAACCAAATAAAGGTGGATTTAAGGAATTTAAAAGAACTCTTTTAGAATGGGCCGCAGTAATTTTAGCAGAAAATCCAGATGCAAAGGTAAATACGATAATTGCAATTCCGTACAATCCTTATGAACCAAAGCCTTATAGTCGTTGGACAATGGCTGGAATGCTTGATTTGGAAAACGAATTGAAAGTTGCTGAAGAATTTTGGGATTTTTTAGGTGGCGAAGGTGCATATAATGATTTACTTGCTTGTTTTGAGCAAGTTGGAATTGAAATGAGAAATGAAATAGACGATTATTTTAAACGATTTAAGCAATAATAATGTGGCAAAACATAGAGTAATTGCCCACATCAATAATGATAGATAAGAAAATGAAATCAAGAAAAAATTTAAGCAAAATGAAACATTTATTATTAACAGCAACAATGTTGCTAACATTCAACTTTGTGAATGCGCAAATAAAAGTATATAAAGGCACTAGTACATATTCAAGTGATGTTATTTGTAATCTTAACAATAGTAAGGTGTATAAAAAAACATCAAGCTATTCTTCTGATGTAATTTGTAATGTAAGTGGAAATAAAATTTATAAAAGAACTAGCTCTTATTCAAGTGATGTAATTTATAATGTATCAGATGGCAAAGTATACAAAGGGACTTCTTCATATAGCAGCGATGTTATAATGACAATAAGAGATGGAAAAATTTACAAAGGCACATCTTCATACAGCAGTGATGTAATTGCCACAATAAAGGATGGGAAAGTATATACAGGAAATTCATACTATTCTAGTGATATTGAATTTACAATTGATGGATATGTAACTATTCAAGAATTTGTTGCAATTTGGCACGCTGTAAAATATTCGTATTAACATGAATCGGGAAATTTAAAACATAAAAGATGAAATTATTTAGACAAAAACGTTTTCATAATTTTTGATTGATTACCTTATAAATAATATTTTTTTTAACGAAATTAAAATTATATATACTGGTTCAGCCCCCCGCTAATAAACTGTACTGAAATTAGTAATTTTTCTGAATATATATAGTAATAGCACTTCAAAATAATTTTTAGCCTGTAAATACTAAAAAATTGTAACCTTCCGTAATATCTGAAACAATTGTAATGTTTATTTACGATTTCAGATTTACAATTTTATTGACAAATGACAATTTTTATAGACAAAAAAAATGTTTTTTACTTTTAACTGTCAATATTATACTTTTAACATTTTGTCGCTCTTGCGGAGCTTGAAACAATTTACGATTGACAATCAACTTCGGCATTACCAGGTAAAACTAGGCTTTTATATTTTTCGGAAGGTGATTTTATAAAATTTCCTAAACCAAGTATATCCCATATCGAATCAATTTTAGCAATAGTCTTGTCATCTGTAACAATAATGTTGGGCCAAACTCTGTCAAAATTATCAAAATCCTGTAACTTTCGTGTTGCATCAATACCTATAATTACTTTATTAACATTATTGTTAATAAAATAAATATCACGGGCTGGATCGGTATTACCTAAAGCTAACCATGTAATCATTGAATAATCTTTAGTGTCAACATTTTCATCGAAATAAAACAATATTTTAACTCCATTAATTAAACCCGAATTAATTAAATTTTGATGTAATTTTTTAACAAAATGTTTCTCAGATTTAATAATATTAAGAACAAGTATAGGTATATCAGTAGTATCATATAAATGATTAACCTTTACTATATCTTTAAACATTCTTAAAATATTATTATAATCAATATCTTTAAAATTGCTGTTATAATCAGTAACAACATATTTTTCGACACAAGTTTTTACAGTTGCATCAATGCCCATTTTACTTCCCATTCCCAATGAAGGTCCTGAATGGTCCAAAATATCAAGCGGTCCACTCATAATATTAAAACTATCAGGAATAAAACTATTTGTGCAAACAGCTTTTAACACTTCAAAATTATTATTAATGTCAACATCTTTATCAACAACAATAAGATATTTGTTGAACATCATCTGTCCAGCACCCCACAAAGCGTTCATAACTTTAAAAGCCTGCCCTTGATAAGTTTTATTAATTTTTACGATACACAAATTATGAAATACACCTTCGGTAGGTAATTTCATGTCAATAATTTCAGGTAACAAAGCCGTTCTAAGAGGAGCTAAAAAAATTCGTTCAGTTGCTTTGGCTAACCATTCATCTTCCTGAGGCGGAATACCAACAATAGTAGCAGGATAAACAGCATTGCGCCTATGAGTTATACAAGTAACGTGAAACAATGGATATTTATCTTGCAGCGAATAATAACCTGTATGGTCACCAAAAGGTCCTTCGCTTACAAGGTCTTCAGTAGTGTCTATATAACCCTCAATCACAAAATCAACATCAGCAGGTACTTCAATATTGCAACTAATACATTTAACAAGTTTTACAGCTTTATTTCTTATAAAACCAGCAAGAATGTATTCATCAATATTTTCGGGCAGAGGTGCTGTTGCAACGTAAGTGTAAACAGGGTCGCCACCAAGGGTAACTACTACAGGCATTCTTGCTTTGTGCAATTTATAAACATCATAATGTTTAGCCGAACCTTTATGCAAATGCCAATGCATACCAGTTGTATTATTACTCATAACTTGCATACGATACATACCAACATTTCGCATACCTGTATTATAATCAATAGTATGAACTACAGGCAAAGTAATAAAAGAACCTCCATCGTGCGGCCAGCATTTCAATATTGGTAATTTATATAAATCAGGTTCATTTATTATTACTTGCTGACATTGCCCTCTACTCTTTTGTGATTTAGGTAAAATATTTGACAACTTTGATAAAGCCGGTAAAAACTTAATTTTATCAATTATACTTTTTTTTGGTGATAAAAAATCTCCAAACACTTTTTGAATAGATTCGGCAATGTCGTCAAGTTTTTCAACTCCTAATGCAATGCACATTCTGCGTTCAGAACCAAAAGCATTTATTAAAACAGGGAATTCTGTTCCATTATTTGTAAACAAAAGTGCAGGCCCTCCCGATTTTACAACTCTGTCGATAATTTCAGTTATTTCGTATTCACAAGAAATAGGATAATCTATACTTATTATTTCTTTATTTTTTTTTAGTACTTCAATAAAATCGGATAATGACTTGTAAGGCATAATTATTTATTAAATTTATTGCTTCATAAACAGCACCTTCTTTTAAACATTTAAATACAAAAATAACTGAATTTGTTTTTAATTATTATATAATTTTTTATCACATTTTTTTTTAAAAAAAACATTCAATTATTAAATATTTGTTTTATATTTACATTTAAATATTAGTTTTTGAAAACATTAATCATTAAATTCCTATCATTATGAAGAAATATTATTTAATTAATTCAAAAATGCTGAAAACTATAAATCTATTATTTTTTTCAACAACATTTTTTTTAATCAGTATGACTTCTGTTAATTTTATAAAAGCGCAATGTAAGCCAATGATTAAAATTGATGGGAAAGCTACTGTTGTAAACGAAAATGATGATTTCGGGTTAAAACTACCTGTATGGCTTAAAGCAGGGCAAACACTTGAAGTTGGCTCAAGTGTTTCAGCTATTTCAATACTTGAGTTTACCGAAAATTCAACTTCTAACTCACTTGAATACTCAAGTGTAGTTATTGTTGATGGTTCATCAACTCTGCAAGAAGGGACTGTACCTGCTGGTAAAGTCTGGAAAATAGAATCTGTTATTAAACTTAATAATTCTTCTACTTATAAAAGTACTACGTTTAGTGCAGGATCATTTACATGGAAAGTACCTGGATGCGCCGAAGAAATTTGCATTGAAATATGGGGTGCTGGTGGTGGCGGAGGCGGTAAAGGTTATATTAGTGGTGGTCAGTGTGGTGGTGGTGGCGGCGGTGGTGGTTTTGGGTCACAATGCTTTGCTGTAAACCCAGGTGATTCTTATACTATTGTTGTTGGTAGTGGGGGGAATGGTGGTAATTGCAGCCTTAATAGTAGTGGTAGCCCAGGTACTGCAGGTGGTAGTTCAAGTATAAATGGTAACAATATTAACATACAAGCCTTAGGTGGTAGTGGTGGTGGTGGTGGTACAACAGGTGGCGGAGCAGGCGGTTCTGGTGGTACATGCAATGCATTGAACAATGCTCAAGGTGCAAATGGAAATAATGGATGTACAAATTCTCTTATTTGTGGAGCAGGTGGAGCAGGTGCAAACGGTGGTGCAGGTGGCATAGGAGTTTCAAGTTCTAATGGGAATCCAGGTGCAAAACCAGGTGGTGGAGGTTCTGGTGGCAATGGCGGAGGTAATACTTCTAGCTCGTGCTATATAGGTGGTGCAGGAGCCGATGGCAAAGTAATTATTTCTTGGTAATAAACATTTAAAATATAAAAGCGTTTACCTGATATAAAACGTCTTTTTTTATAAGAATACTTTATTTTGTAAATATTTATAAAATTTAACTATATCAAAATAATATTAACTTTAGTTATTAAAAAAGGGATGCAAATTTTGCATCCCTTTTTAGTAAAACGTAAGTAAAAACTATGTATTAGCAGTTGCCGCTTCTAATCTTTTCATAATAATAAAAATAAAGATAGCCGATAGCAAGCAACATACAATAAATATTGACCATAAAATCCATAAATCAAGACGTTCCCAGAAGTAACTTCCTACAAATAAAAGTTTATTTCCAACAGCAGTTGCAAGCAACCAACCGCCCTGCATCAATCCCTGAAAACGTTTAGGAGCAACTTTCGATACGAATGATAATCCCATAGGGCTCAAAAATAATTCAGCAATAGTTAATACAAGGTAACTACTAATTAACCAATAAGGCAATACTCTTGAAGAATCAGGTACTGGTTTAAATTTAATTACATCGCCTTCTAAATATCGTAATTCGTTAGGAGAAATCAAATCTAAGGAAGCTACCATAACAACTAAAAATCCAATAGCTGCTATTATCATACCTATACCAATTTTTTTAGGAGTAGATGGTTCAGAGTTTCTTTTTCGTAACCAAGCAAAGAAACCCATAACAGGAAAAGTGAGAGCAACAATAAACAATGGATTAAATGACTGGAATACTTCGGGAGTAATAGGATTTTGCTCAGCAAAGCCCGAAACAAAGTAATATGTTAATAATGCACCTAAAACAAAAACAACTAATCCTGCAATTTTATTTTTAGCACCTTTTTTAGCTATAAGTATAACTATACCAACAATAGCAGCTATAAACGAAAGCATTGACTCTAAATTAAAGAAAATATTTGTTATAGCATCCACAGTTTTAACAGTATAATCTCTTGCAAAAAAGGTAAGAGCTAGTCCATTTTGGTGGAACGACATCCAGAAAAATATGACGACAAAAAATACTAGAATCAAAGAATTAACACGGGGTCGTTCTTCTTTAGTCGACATTTGCATAATCCACGAAACAAAAGCGATAAACAAACCAATTGCTAAGCCAAGTGCAACATTATCGAGGAAGAAATAAAAAATAAATGAAGTTGTAGCCATCAAGCCAAGCGAAAGTAAAATGCTTATCCAGCCTTTAGCAGGATTCAGTTTTTGCTCAGCTTTTTCGTTTTTAGCAGCCTC
>CAZDEU010000048.1:2316-16749 GCA_964504265.1 uncultured Bacteroidales bacterium | reverse complement strand
TCTAATAACTTAGAGAAGTTTGAATTGTGTTGTAATTTTTTGTCATGTACTTAGTTTTTTTTTATTATTTTTATTTATGTTTCAAAAACAATTTATTCAAAAATATTATATTTGAATGCAAAATAAAAACATTTCAAATATTTGAATATTAAGTATATAATATCAGAAAATTACAAACAACGTGGTTTTTTAAAAATAATGTCAACAGTTTTAGAAAATCCGGAACTTATTAATGAATTGTTCAAAATAATATTAGAGGAAACTGAATATCCTTATCCTGAATATTCATCGTGGTTATTATTTAATGTTTTTAAAAAAGTACCTCAGTATGCAAAAATACATTCAAACAGCATAGTTGATATTATACTGATAACAAACAATGCCGCGGTTTTAAGAAATATGATAGCAAGCAGTATATTAACAATATTGGATGAATACAGAGAAGGCGAGTTGATGGATAAGTTAATATTTTGTTTAAAAGATAGTAAAAGCAAACCAGCGTTAATAGTAAATTCTATATATAAATTAATACAATTTACACATAAATATCCTGATATTAAATACGAAATACTTAATATTATTGAAATTGTTGAGCAACAAAATATTTCACCATCTGTAAAAGTGGGAATAAAAAAATATAAAAAGTTGTTTGTAAATGAAGTCGACTATTTTTAAAATAATTTAATTGAATGTTATAAAAATAACGATAAAAATTATTTTATAAAATTTATTGTTCTTATAGCACCCGAATTAGGCCAAAAGCTAACTTTAAGGTTTTTTAAAGGTAGATTTGTAGTGCTTCCGAATTGCGACACTTGAATAAAAGCATCAGCAATGATGTCTTCATTAGCTATTAGGCTTATTCTTGCTGTTTCAGGTATTCGATAAAAAATACCATTTGCTTTTTTCTTGTCTTTTTCATTTTCAGATTTATTAATTGTATCAATATAATTGCTTAAAGCATCAGTACTGCCTTGTTTAATGATTTCAAGAAAAATAAGTTGTCCGGTAGTGTCAGATACGTCGAGCACGCCTGCTTTATTTGAAAATTTAAATAAAGGTACTGTAATACTTGTTGATAAATGCGAAGGTGTATAAAAAAAACGATATTTCTTAACATTAGTTTTGCTATAACCTGTAAATAATTCTAAATATTCTTTTTCGAGTTTTTCGAGATTTTCGCACATATATTCCATAACGTCTTTAGAATAAGTTATTTCTTGAAGCCCGCTAATCAAATTGTAACGAGCTTCGTTAAGTTTAAGAATAAAATCGGCTGCATCTGAAGCTCTTTGTTCTAAAGTTTTTTCGACAATAGTTTTTTTAAGAATTTGCTTTTCAAAAGTAATGGTGTCCTTAGTAATTTTTTCGACAATAGTGTCAACTTTTTCGGTCAAATTTGTACCAGAGTAATGAATAAAAGATTCGTTAGAGGATGTCTGTAAAAAATTCACATATTCAGCTTTTTTCTGGTCAGCAATTTCATTATTATCTTCATTAATATATTGAATAACACCCGATTCACTTAATCCAACAAAAAGTGAATTATTTTTACATAAAAAACCATTTTTATTTTCAATAAGATAAAAATGTGAAGAATCAGGTTCAGTATAAGAGCTGATTTTTATATTGCTAATTTTACTAAGTGCATAATTAGAATTAGTAACATTAGAAAGCCCTAAATATTTTTTAGCATAATTTGCATAAGGTCCTTTCATAAATTCTTTAGTAGTAATAGCAACGTCAACAGTCAGTATTGTTTTAGGTAAAGCATAATAAATACCACCATATTTTGAAGGAGGTTCTGAATGATTTATATGAATAACCTTATAAGAAGGGCTACAAGATTGTAAAATAGCAAATAGTAAAAAAGATATAAAAAAATAAACAATTCTTCTGTTTTTCATTTTTGATGATTATTAAAAAATTTATTCAAAATTAATAAAAAAGCCTTAATTTTGATTTTTTCAATAAACTATAAATTTTTTATGCTTTCGAAAAAAGTACAATATGCTGTAGTTGCCCTTATTAGACTTGCAAAAGATTATGATAAAGGACCAATTTTAATTAGTAATATAGCTAAAGAGCAAAAAATTCCAAAAAAATTTTTAGAAACAATTTTGTTAGATTTAAAAAATTCTGGTTATTTGGGAAGTAAAAAAGGGAAAGGAGGAGGGTATTACCTTATTAAACATCCTTCAGAAGTTAATTTGGCAGATATTATAAGGTTGTTCGATGGTGCTATTGCTTTGTTGCCTTGCGCTACATTTAGATATTACGAAGAATGTCCTTTTCATAAAAATGAAAGTAACTGTGGATTTAAAAGTGTAATTAAAGAAGTAAGAGATCAAAGCGTCAAAATTCTTAAAAATAATTCGTTAGAAGATATTTTAAAAAGAGAAGAAAAATTGTTGAATAAGAAAAAATAAAGATTAAACTGTGTAAATTATATACAATGGCAAAAATTAGGCTCATAAAACAATTCAGGTTTGAAATGGCACATGCCTTATGGGGTTATGATGGTCCTTGTCGCAATATACATGGTCATTCTTATGAGTTAGAAGTATGTATAAGTGGTGAACCTGTTAATTTAAAAGAATCACCAAAAAACGGAATGTTGATGGATTTTGGTGATTTAAAAAAAATGATATATACACATATTATAGATAAATATGATCATTCCTTAGTTATACAAAAGGGAACACCTCATGAAACAGTTTTTAATGAACAGGAAATTTTTAAGAAGATAATAGTCAAGCCATACCAACCCACCTGTGAAAATTTACTTGTTGAATTTGCATCAATCATAAAACAACAACTTCCTGAAAAAATAAAATTAGAAAGCATAAAACTTAGAGAAACAGCGTCATCGTGGGCTGAATGGCGTGCCGAAGACAATATTTAAGCTAAACCAGTAATATTGCCGTCGTCATCAACATCCATATTTTCGGCAGCAGGAACAGCAGGCAACCCTGGCATTCTCATAATTTCGCCAGTAATAGGTATAACAAAACCTGCACCCGAAGCTATTTCAATTTCGCGTACTGTAACAATAAAATCTTTAGGTCTACCCAATAAATCGGGATTATCGGACAATGATTTTTGAGTTTTAGCAATGCAAACAGGCAATCCTGAAAGTCCAAGCATTTCAATTTTTTGAATATCTTCTTTAGCTTTAGAAGTATAGTCAATAGCCTTAGCACCATAAATTTTAGTTGCAATAGTTTCAATTTTTTTAGAAATAGACCATGACCAATCGTACATTGGTTCCCATTTTCTCATACACGACGAGGCAGTTGCAACCACTCTTTCAGCAAGTTCAATAGCCCCTTCACCACCTTTAGCCCATACATCAGCTACAACGGCTTTAACTCCAATTTCGTCGCATTTGTCAATAATAACTTTTAATTCATCGTCAGTATCATTAGGGAATTTGTTAATTGCTACAACAGAACATATACCGAAATTTTGAATATTTTCGACATGTTTTTCAAGATTTGGCAGCCCTTTACGTAAAGCATCTACATCGGGTGTGTTTATTTCTTTTAAAGGTTTACCGCCGTGGTATTTTAAAGCTCTAACGGTTGTAACAAGTACAACTACTTTAGGCGAAAGACCTGAGTATCCGCATTTAATATCATAAAATTTTTCAGCACCTAAGTCAAATCCAAAACCTGCTTCGGTAACAGCAAAATCATTTAACGATAATCCCATACGAGTAGCTATTACAGAATTTGTTCCCTGAGCTATGTTAGCAAAAGGACCGCCGTGAATAATAGCTGGCGTACCTTCAATAGTTTGGACTAAATTTGGCATAATAGCGTCTTTAAGCAAAGCTGCCATAGCCCCTTCAGCCTTTAAATCGCGGGCATAAATAGGTTTTTTGTCGTAAGTAAAACCTATAAAAATATTACCTAATTTTTGTTTAAGATGATTGAGATTATCGGCGAGGCAAAGAGCAGCCATAACTTCAGATGCAGCAGTAATATCAAAACCACTTTCGCGAGGCACACCTGAAGTTTTTCCTCCGAGCCCCACAATAATTTTTCGTAAAGAGCGGTCGTTTACGTCCATTACCCTTTTCCACAAAACAGTTCGCGGGTCAATTCCAAGATTATGTTTTTTGCTTTGGATATTATTATCAATAAGAGCGGCAAGCAGATTGTGAGCCTTTTCGATTGCGGCAAAATCGCCGGTAAAATGCAGGTTAATATCTTCCATAGGTAGCACCTGCGAGTAGCCGCCTCCAGCAGCACCGCCTTTCATGCCGAATACTGGTCCTAATGAAGGTTCTCTTAATACAACTGTGGTTTTTTTGCCAATTTTGTTCATTGCTTGCGCTAAGCCAATGCTGATAGTAGTTTTGCCTTCTCCTGCAGGTGTTGGCGAAGTAGCGGAAACTAGAATTAATGTGTTTCTCTTGATTTTTTCATTATTTAAATATTTTAATGGAATTTTTGCTTTGTATTTGCCATAAGTTATAAGGTCGTCTTCGCTAATTCCGAGTTGTTCTGCAATGTTTTTAATATGTTTGATTTTTACATCACGTGCAATTTCTAAATCTGTTTTCATGTTTATTTATTATAGTATTACGTTCAATAACGGAAATATATTACAAATAATATAAATTTATAAAATATTGTACCAATAAAAGCTAAATAATGTTATAATTATAGAAATAATTATTTTAAAAAAACATCGTCAGAATAACAAATATTTTCGAGGAATAAACCTTTAGCAGGAACAGAAGCTCCAGCATTTGATCTGCATTTGCTTTCTGTAATTTTAATAAAATCTTTGTAGGTGATGCAAGACCTGCCAACGTCAATTAAAGTACCAACAACAGCTCTGACCATATTTCGTAAAAAACGGTCGGAAGTGATTTTAAAAATTAGCAAATTTTCTTTTGTTTCCCATTTAGCATAAGTTACATTACATAAGGTGTTGGCGTTATTGCTACCTTTTTTGGAAAAAGCAGCAAAATCATTTATTTTGGTTAAAAACTCTGCTGCAGTGTTTATGCTATCAATATTTAAGCAAACAGGATAATACCATGCGAAATCATTAATAAATGGGTCAGGTTTTGTATTTATATAATAGCAATATGTTCTTGATAAAGCATGAAATCGGGCGTGAGCAGAATCTATAACTTTATACAGATTATACGCACGAATATCAACAGGTAGAATGCCATTTATAGCGTAAATAATTTTATTTTCATTAATATCTGATAAAAACGTATTATCGTTTAAATCGAAATGAGCAAAATATTCTTTAGCGTGTACGCCAGTATCAGTTCTGCCAGCTCCTGTAACTTTAACCTCTTGTCTGAAATAAACAGACAAAGCATTTTCTAATATTTCTTGAACTGTTAAAACATTAGGCTGCAGTTGCCATCCATAGTAATTAGTTCCTTTATATGCCAGCCTAATAAAATAACGCATAATTTTTTTTAATAAAGATGTAAATTACATATATATATTATTTACATACAATGATATAAAAATTCTTTTTTCCTTTTTGAACCAATATATATTTATTATTTAAAAGAAATGAATTATTTATTAATAATGTATCGTTTACGCGATTTTTGTTAATTTGAACTCCTCCTTCTTTCAAAGTTCTTCTTACCTCGCTTTTGCTTGAAAATACAGCAGTTTTTTCAGAAAGCAGTTCAATAATTCCAATTCCCTCATTATTTAAAACATCGTGAGTAATATTAAACTGTGGCACACCGTCGAATACCTGTAAAAACAGATTCTCGGGCAGAGTGCGTAGCGAATCTTCGGTACCTTTGCCAAATAATATTTCAGAGGCTTTCAGAGCGGCTTCATAATCTTCTTTTGAATGTACAATAGTTGTTAATTGTTCCGCTAAAGCTTTTTGCAGCACTCTAAGATGTGGAGTTTCTGTGTGTTGTTTAATAAGTTCATCAATTTTGGTTTTATCAAACAATGTAAATATTTTTATATAACGTACAGAATCCTCGTCGGAACAATTAAGCCAAAATTGATAAAATTTATATGGCGATGTTTTATTGGCATCGAGCCATACATTTCCCTCTTCTGTCTTGCCAAATTTTCCGCCATCGGCTTTTGTTATAAGAGGGCAGGTGAGTGCAAAGGCTTCACCTCCTGTTTTGCGTCTAATGAGTTCAGTTCCTGTAGTAATATTGCCCCATTGGTCAGAACCGCCCATTTGTAATTTACATCCATTATTATTATATAAGTGAAGATAATCGTAGCCTTGCACAAGTTGATATGAAAATTCAGTAAAAGAAATACCAGTTTCAAGTCTTTTTTTTACCGAATCTTTTGACATCATATAATTAACAGTAATATGTTTGCCAATATCTCTTATAAAATCCAAAAATGACCACTTGTTCATCCAGTCGAAATTATTAACAATTTCGGCTTTATTATTAATATTTGAATCGAAATCAAGAAATTTTGTTAATTGATTTTTAATACAATCTTGATTATGTTTTAGGGTCTTTTCATCAAGTAAATTTCGTTCTTCAGATTTACCAGATGGGTCGCCAATCATACCAGTAGCACCGCCAACCAAAACAATTGGTTTATGACCACAAAGCTGAAAATGTTTAAGCATCATAACCGAAACAAGATGCCCTATATGTAAAGAATCGGCTGTAGGGTCAATGCCTACATAGCCTGCAATCATTTCTTTATTAAGTAATTCTTGAGTTCCAGGCATAACATCGTGTATCATCCCTCGCCATTTTAGTTCTTCTACAAAATCCTTCATAAGTTTATTATTGTGTAATTTTTGCCAAATTTAGTAAAGACTAAGTAAAAATGAAAATTTTGGGTTAAAAATAAATTTGAGTTTTTACCACAATTTATAAACTTTACGAACTTTCAACTGTTTTATCTTTGGAGTTTTCGAGAGTTTCTTTTATTAAAGCTAATTCTTGAGCAAGAACTTTATTTTTTTCGTGAAGGTTTGAAACAACAACAGACAAATGGAGCAAATAAGAAAAAATCGCAAAAATTGCGGCGGCAAAAATTAAATTTGGTGCCAAATATACTCCAAGAGCAGAGGCAATAATATCGAGCCCGTTACGCCAAAAAGCAAAAACAATAATTAAAAGAGTGCATACAACCCAAACAATGCTGTATTCTTCGCGTAATTTTCCTCTTAAAATTAATCTTGCTATATAAAAAAGAAAAGCAAAGCTAACAATTATAGCAATAATCTGAATTCTTATAGGTACTACATTTTCCATAATTAACAATTTTATTTGGTTTTTAAAAATGAAAACAATATTGCGAGAGTAACTTTTATCATATAATATAAGGAGTCAAAAGAATTGATTGAAGATTTACCACCTTTTCGTTCGTGCATACTAACAGGGAACTCTTTAATTCTTAAATTATAATTTTTAAATAATACAAACGAAACAGGTTCAGGGTAATCGTCGGGGTAATTATCATAAACAATTTTTAATGCTTTTCGGTTAAACATTCTAAATCCAGACGTAGCGTCAGTAATATTAAAGCCACATATCGATTTAATTACATATTTAAAATATATTATTCCAATTCTTCTTATTAGAGTAGATTTGTAACCTTTTTTATCAATAAATCTTGAGCCAATAACAACGTCGTAGTCTTGTTGAGCAATTTTAAGCATATCTGAAATTTTTTCGGCAGGGTGTTGCCCATCGCCATCAACTTGCACAGCAAAATCATATACGTTTTTATAGGCGTATTTAAACCCTGTTTGAACAGCACCGCCAATTCCTAAATTTACTGGCAAATTAATAAGTTTGCAGTTAAGTTGCGAAGCAATTTCAGAAGTTTTATCTTTTGACGCATCATTTATGACTAATGGAATAATTTTTATATTATCTTCGCACTTAATTGAGTTAATGCTCTTAATTACATAAGCAATTGATTTTTCTTCGTTATAAGCGGGGATAATGGCTATGATTTTAATCACGGTTATTGCTTTGTTTTTAATTTTTTATTAATAAACAATATTAATACAATAATAAATATAAATGAACGTAATATTTTTTGTTGATAAATAAAATGTAAAAATTTTATTTTTGAACAAATATTTATTATATTTACTGAACAAATATAAAAAAAAGACTGCGAATATGTCTGTGAAGGAAGAATCATCTTTATTAAAGATGTTGAAAAAAGTGTTTGGTTTCGACCATTTTAAAGGGAATCAGGAGGCAATTATAAATAATTTGCTTGCAGGTAGAGATACATTTGTTATTATGCCTACAGGTGGAGGTAAATCAATGTGCTATCAATTACCAGCTCTGATGTTGCCTGGTACAGCTATAATTATTTCTCCACTTATTGCTTTGATGAAGAATCAGGTTGATTCTATGCGTAATTTCGGAACCGAAAAAGGAATAGCACATGTATTAAATTCTTCGTTATCAAAATTAGAAATTACAAAAGTAAAAAATGATTTAAAGGCTGGCATTACAAAACTATTGTATGTTGCTCCCGAGTCATTAACAAAAGAAGAAAATGTAGAATTTTTTAAAGAAATAAATATTTCTTTTTATGCAATAGATGAAGCACATTGTATTTCAGAATGGGGACATGATTTTCGACCAGAATACCGTAGATTGCGACCAATAATTGAAGCAATAGGACAAAAAGTTCCTGTTATTGCTTTAACTGCTACTGCTACACCTAAGGTTCAACAGGATATCCAAAAAACCCTTAATATGCATGATGCGGCTATTTTTAAATCATCGTTTAATAGACCCAATCTTTATTATGAGGTACGTCCAAAAACGAGTTCCTGCGTTAAAGATATGATTCGTTTTATTAAGTCGCATCAGGGTAAATCAGGAATTGTTTATTGCTTGAGTCGAAAACAGGTAGAAGAATTAGCCGAAATATTTCAGGTTAACGGTATAAAAGCACTTCCATACCATGCTGGGCTTGATTCAGCTACGAGAGTAATTAATCAGGATAAGTTTCTGATGGAAGAAATAGATGTTATAGTTGCAACTATTGCTTTTGGGATGGGAATAGATAAACCCGATGTTAGGTTTGTAATTCATCACGATATTCCTAAGAGTCTTGAAGGATATTATCAGGAAACAGGCCGTGCTGGAAGAGATGATGGCGAAGGAATATGTCTTGCTTTTTATTCGTATGATGATATTCAGAAATTAGAAAAATTTATGAAAGGTAAGCCTGTGGCTGAACAGGAAATAGCAAAGCAATTATTAATTGAAACTGTTGCTTATGCTGAGTCTTCTGTTTGCCGCAGAAAACAACTGCTTCATTATTTTGGTGAAGTATATAAAGAAGATAATTGTAATAGTTGCGATAATTGTCTGCATCCTAAAAAACGTTTTGAAGGGAAAGATTTTGTTTTGTTGGTGTTAAAGGCTGTTGTAGCTACAAAACAACAGGTTAAGGCGAAACATTTAATAAATGTAATTATAGGTAAATCAACTACTGCAATTAAATCTTTTAAGCACAATAAATTAGATGTATATAATAAAGGTGCAGATAAAGATGAAAAATTCTGGAATGCCGTTATCCGTCAGGCATTGATAGAAAGGTTATTAATAAAAGATATTGAAAATTATGGTATACTGAAAATTTCTGAAGAAGGAGAGCAGTTTATAAAATCACCTCGTTCTTTTATGCTGGTTAAGGATCATGATTACGATAATACAGATGATGATGATTTCTATAATGAAGGTTCTCACAAAATTAGTACAACAGATAAAACGCTTTTTGCATTACTAAAAGATCTTCGAAAAGAAATTTCGCGTAAGGAGAGCTTGCCGCCGTTTGTAATTTTTCAAGATCCTTCGTTAGAAGATATGTCAATACAATATCCTATAACAATGGATGAGCTTCAGCAATGTACAGGCGTTGGTGCAGGCAAAGCTTCTAAATATGGAAAGCCATTTATTGAATTGATAAGCAATTATGTCGAAGAAAATGAAATTACACGACCTTTGGATATGGTCGTTAAATCGGTAGTTAACAAATCAGGGCTTAAAGTTTATTTAATACAAAGTATCGACAGAAAAATCTCATTAGAAGATATTGCAGTTGCAAAATCATTATCTTTTGATGAATTGCTTACAGAACTCGAAAGTATTGTAGCTTCAGGTACTAAACTTGATATAAATTATTATATTAATGAATATATTGACGAATACAGGCAAGATGAGATTTTTGAATATTTTAGGGAAGCACAGACTGACTCAGTTGATGCTGCATTAGAGGAGTTAGGAGAACAGGAATACACAGAAGAAGAGGTTCGTCTGCTCAGATTGAAATTTATGTCAGAATTAGGTAATTAAAATAAAAATCATGGAAGAAAACATCGAAAATCAGAAAACAGAAGTAATTGATAATCAATTGTCGGATAATAAAAAAACAAAATGTATAATGCCTTCTAAAATGCTGCTTTTGATTAATGGTATTTTATTTATTGGATTAATAATATTATATGTTTTATTTTTTAATAAAAATACTTCACAAGAAATAAAGCAGAATGCAAATTCTTCTGATATTAAAATAGCTTATGTGGATACAGATTCATTAAGGGCGAATTATATAATGGTCAAGGAAATGCGTGATACGCTAGAATTAAGTTTCGAAAAGCTTGAAAAAGATATGAAGCAGAGGCAGGCATCTTTTGAAGCGAGGGCTAGAGAGTTCCAAAATAAAATTAATTCTAATACAATAACTATGGAACAAGCTCAAAAAACAGAACAACAGCTCATGGCAGAGCAGCAGAATATACTCGAATTAAAAGATAAATACACCAACGATCTTGCCGAACAGGAATATTTGATGAATGAACGTTTTGTTGATAGTGTTTATAATTTTTTAAAAAGATATAATACATCTGCAAATTTTGAATATATATTAGGTTATACCAAAGGAGCCGGAATTTTATTTGCAGAAGAAAAACTGAATATTACAAATTTAGTTATTGAAGGATTAAATAACGAATATTCAAATGTTAAAAAATAATTTTTTGGTAAATAATTTTTTTAAAAGTTTTGTATTGATTTTTTTGTTGATACAAACTGCTTGTGAAAGCAAATTAACAGAAGTAGTTGAAGAGAAGTTTGCCGATGGTTCGCCTAAAATTGTAAGGTTTTATAAAGAAGTTGAAAGCAAAAAAGTACTAGTTAGCGAAACTATTTATTATCCAAATCATAATAAAAAAATTGAAGGTGAATTTAAAAATGGCGAAAGACATGGCAAGTGGACAGCTTGGTTTGAAAATGGTGTATTGCAAAGTGAAGGGTTTTTTAAAGAAGGCAAAAATTCGGGTATAAGAAAAGTTTATTACGAAAATGGTAATAAATACTATGAAGGTAAATATAAAAACGATAAACCTATAGGGAGATGGATATTTTATAATACTAACGGTAGTATTTCCCAAGAAATTGACTATGGAAAATAATTTTATATTATCTCAATATAATTTTCGTATAAATTGCAAAGTGGTCAGAGTAACCTCCAAAATATGTTGATCCTTCAAATGTTGGTAATGGAATTTTTTTATCTGTGTTTTTGTAAATTCTTGTAAGCCAGTCGGGGTTAAAAATTTTAGCTCCATCATTTATACAAATATGATTATTAGTTCTAAGTAATGCACCCGAAACAATAATCTGGTCGAGCAGGTTCCATTCGCCACGGAAACAATGAGTTCCTTTGCCTTGATCTTTTAGTGGTTTCATAAGGTTATAAAGATTGCTGTTTTCCGGGTTATTTGCTGGTGGTAAAGCCCCAAGATGGTTTTTAACACTATTGTCGTCGGGTTCATCATTAAAATCTCCCATAGAAATAATTTTGGCATCGGGCACTACATTAAAAATTGAATCAACAATACTTCTATGCACTCTGGCGTATCTTATTCTTTTATGTTCTGTTGCGGGAATACCGCCTGCACGCGATTTCCAGTGATTGACAAAAAGATGCAGAGTATCGGTATTAGCCAAAACACCTTTAACGTAAAGTATTTCTCTGGTTTTTTGTTTTTTATAAATTGAATCATAATAAACAGGTACAGCATAATAACTAATAAATTTAAATACATCGGGTCTGTATAAAAGAGCTACATCAATACCTCTTGGGTCGGGGCTGTCGAAATGAACAATCTGATAATTGCCTTTTTTAATGGGTTCGGCTGCTACCAAATCTTTTAAAACATTAATATTTTCAACTTCACTAACTCCAATCACAGCAGGTAAGTTAATGCTGTCGACTGATGCTAATACTTTAGCTTTATTTTTAATTTTATTCAGATAACGAGGTCCTACCCACATTTTTTTGCCGTCTGGCAAAAATTCTTTATCATTTGTCTTAGGGTCATCAATAGTATCGAATAGATTCTCCAGATTATAAAACATTATAGTATATGAATTAATGTTTTTATTAGAAGATGTTTGGGCAATACAGCTTATTGAAAAAAACAATAGCGTAAATAATAAAAAAGTAAATCGTTTCATATAATTATATTTTTAGTTAATGGTTTATTTCAAATTAATATAATTTCATTTCAGGTTTTAGTTTTAAAAGAAAATTTACAAATACTTTAAATTATCAAGCTCACGTCTGTTTTTTTTGGTGGGTCTGCCAATACCTTTTGGACGATGCTCGAAATTTAGTTCTTTATTGAATTTTAATTTTTCATATTCATCTTGGCTAGTTAAATCATCAAAACATTGAGAAGCCAAAGCAGCATTACCTCTTGTACGTAAAAAGTTTTTAACATTAATAGTTTTTGTGTAATTATTATACTTAATATTTATAATATCGCCAATTTTGACTATACGTGAAGATTTTACAGCAATATCAGAAATAAGCACTTTGTTATTTTTACAAGCTTCAGCAGCGAGAGTTCTTGTTTTGAACAATCTGACATTCCAAAGCCATTTATCAATTCTATGTAATGTTTCTTCTGTCATTTTTTGTTATTTATTTCTAAAATAAATTTCCATTGGTATGCCAGTAAAAGAAAAGTTTTCGCGTATCTTGTTTTCAAGAAACCTTTTATAAGATTCAGTTACATATTGTGGTAAATTGCAGAAAAAAGCAAATGCAGGGAAAGCAGTTGGCAGTTGAGTTATGTATTTAATTTTGATTCTCTTGTCTTTAACAATGGGTGGAGGAAATTCTGAGATTAATGGCAGTAAAAGTTCGTTAAGTTTACTTGTTTTGATTTTAAGTTTTTTGTTATTGTAAACATCTTGAGCAGTTTCGAGAACTTTTAAAATTCTTTGCTTTGTAATAGCAGAACCAAAAATAACAGGGACATCAGAAAATGGTTCTAATTTTGATTTCAAAGCTAATTCAAATTCCTTTAAAGTGTTTGTAGTTTTTTCTATCAAATCCCATTTATTTACTACTATTACAACGCCTTTACGATTTTTTTCAATAATGCGAAAAATGTTCATATCCTGAGATTCAAAACCTTGAGTAGCATCAATCATAAGCAAACAAACATCGCAATTTTCAATAGCTCTAATGGATCTCATTACTGAATAGAACTCGATATTTTCATATACTTTACCTTTTTTTCGTAAGCCTGCAGTATCAACAAGTAAAAATTCAAAGCCAAAAGATTTATATGGTGTATATATAGAATCTCTTGTTGTGCCTGCAACTGGTGTTACAATGTGCCTATCTTCGCCAAGCAAGCAATTGATTAGAGACGATTTGCCAACATTAGGACGTCCAACAACAGCAAATTTTGGTAAGTCAGAAGTTTCCTGAGTTTCAGATTTGTCGAAGTTTAAAACTAAATCGTCTAATAATTCGCCAGTACCACTGCCATTTATTGAAGAAATGCAATGTAAGTTATCAAAGCCAAGACTATAAAAATCGGATGCCATAGAAATGTTGGCAGGGTTATCTACTTTGTTGACTGCGAGAATAACTTTTTTGTTATAACGTCTAAGCATAGACGCTACTTCAATGTCCAAAAAATTAATACCTTCAGAGCCGTCGACAATAAAAACAATTGCATCAGATTCATCAATAGCGAGAGTAACCTGTTTGCGAATTTCATCTTCAAACACGTCGTCAGAACCTATAATCCAACCTCCAGTGTCAATTACCGAAAATTCAACTCCGTTCCAGTCAGATGTTCCATAATGTCTGTCGCGAGTTACACCACTGGTTGGATCAACAATAGCAGTCCTGCTTTTAGTAAGTCTGTTAAAGAAAGTAGATTTACCTACATTTGGTCTTCCTACTATTGCTACAATATTACGCATTTATGTATTTTTAATGATTTACAAAAGTAATTATAAAGTTTGATTATTTTATAAAAAATAATTTGTGCGGTAAATCTTTATGAAGTTTATTTTGATGATTTGTGTTTAATACGTAAAATATTTATTTTTCGTTTTTATCGTTTATAATAAAATTCATTTTGTTAATCACTTCA
>CAZDEU010000048.1:0-2216 GCA_964504265.1 uncultured Bacteroidales bacterium | reverse complement strand
TATTTATTTTTCGTTTTTATCGTTTATAATAAAATTCATTTTGTTAATCACTTCAAGTGCTAATTTAGCCGAATAAATTTCAAAAACATCTAAAGCAAGTTTATCGTTTATTTCTTTAAGACGGCATTTTACAGTTTGATTATTAACCCAATATAGTATTTTTTTAAAATCATCTGTAGCAAAATATTCAGATTCTTGATTAGCAATAAAATGGCAGGTCATTTGGTTGTTTTTAAGAATAATTTTTTCAAAACCAATAATTCGGGCAAGCCATCTTAACCTAACAACATTAAATAATTCTTCAGCTTGCAAAGGAGGCTTACCAAATCTGTCGGTAATGTTTGCAATAAACAACTGTAAATTTTCTTCATCTTCAATATTGTCGAGCTCTTTATAAAGGCTAAGTCTCTCTGCAATATTGTCAATATAAAAATCAGGGAACATCAGTTCCATGTCAGTTTCAATATGACATTCTTTAGCATAAGTTTTTTCTTTTTCAGGAGGGAATAAACCAGCAAATTCAGTTTCTTTAAGCTCAGTAATAGCTTCATGTAAAATTTTCTGATACATATCGAAGCCAATATCCGAAATAAAACCACTTTGCTCTGCTCCAAGTATATTGCCCGCACCTCTGATATCCAAATCGCGCATAGCGATGTTTAAACCGCTGCCTAAATCCGAAAATTCTTCAATAGCTTTAAGGCGTTTGCGTGCTTCATCGCTAAGAGAGCTTAAAGGAGGAGACAATAAATAGCAAAAAGCTTTACGGTTGGCACGGCCAACCCTGCCACGCAACTGGTGCAAATCGCTTAATCCATAATTTTGAGCGTCATTAATTATAATAGTATTTGCGTTAGGTATATCAAGCCCCGATTCAATAATAGTTGTAGAGACTAAAACATCATATTTGCCATCAATAAAATTGAGCATCATAGCTTCAAGTTTAGTTCCTTCCATTCGTCCATGACCAATTGCAATATTTACATCGGGGCAAAATCTTTGAAGCATACCAGCAACATCCATAATATTCTCAATTCGATTATGAACAAAAAACACTTGTCCACCTCTTGCAATTTCATAATTTATAGCATCTTTTATCACTTCTTCGCCAAAACTACATAATTTAGTCTGTACAGGATAGCGATTAGGTGGAGGAGTTTTAATAACCGACAAATCTCTTGCCCCCATCAATGAAAATTGTAGAGTTCTTGGTATAGGGGTAGCTGTTAGTGTAAGAGTATCAACATTTACACGAATATTTTTTAACTTTTCCTTTGCTGCAACACCAAATTTTTGTTCTTCATCAATAATAAGTAGTCCAATATCTTTAAATTCAATATCCTTGCTTAATAATCTATGAGTTCCTATTATAATATCAATTTTTTTTGATTTCAGCTCTTCAATAATTTTTTTCTGTTCAGTGCTTGTTTTAAATCGATTAATATATTCAATTTTGCAAGGAAAATCATTTAACCTGTCCGAAAAAGTTTTAAAATGTTGCAATGCTAAGATAGTAGTAGGTACAAGGACAGCAACTTGTTTACTATCAGCGACAGCTTTAAAAGCAGCCCTAATAGCAATTTCGGTTTTACCAAAACCAACGTCGCCGCATATAAGCCTGTCCATTGGAAATTCAGCTTCCATATCTTTTTTAACATCTTCTGTTGTTTTTAGTTGGTCGGGTGTATCTTCGTAAATAAAAGATGCTTCCAACTCGTGTTGCAAGTAGGTATCGGGAGTAAAGCTAAAACCTTTTGACGCTTTTCTTTTAGCATAAAGAGCAATAAGTTCTTTTGCAATATCTTTAACTTTTTGCTTAGTTCTGTTTTTGATTTTAGTCCATGAGCTTCCTCCAAGCTTATCAAGTTGAGGGGCAACACCTTCGCTACTAACAAATTTAGAAATACGATGTAATGAATGAATGCTTACATAAAGTAAGTCATTATTCTTATAAATAAGTTTTATTGCTTCCTGAAATTTGCCGTTGACTTCAATTTTTTCGAGACCTGCAAATCTGCCTACACCATGGTCAATATGAGTAACATAATCGCCAGGGTTTAAGTTGTAAATATCTTTAACCGTAACAGCTTGCTTGGTTTCAGAATTATCTTTTAACCTAAATTTATGATAGCGTTCAAATATTTGATGGTCGGTGAAGCACGCTATTTTAAGTCTTTTATCATAAAAACCTTTGCTAAGACTGGCAGCTACTGAAA
>CAZDEU010000047.1:10523-16754 GCA_964504265.1 uncultured Bacteroidales bacterium | reverse complement strand
TGGTATCAGGAAAATACAACTAAATGATGATAATCATTAAAGAATAAACATATTTCATAAAAAATAAAACTATACTTCATAACGCTAATTGTAGGTTTTTGCAATCCGTTAGAATTGCAACGCTCGTTAGAAAAATGCAGGAGATTTTAAATCGCATTCCGTAGGAATGCTCAATTGGGCGTTGTACTGTGTTTTCTACCGAGCAATACATTCCTAACGAATTCAGCGTATAATATTATTGGAAAGTTATAAAAATAATTTCAAACTACACCTCAAAAAAAATTCTCTCAACAATAATATTTGCTATCTTGCATCGTTTCTTAAATTCATAACTTATAATATGGTTGATATATCGAATGCTAAACTAGAAAAAGCTATAATTCATCGTGTTGGTAATAAGGCTTTAGATGATGTAATAATAATTTCAGATGAAACTTTAAGTTTAACTGATTCGCTTGAAGAGTTACTTAAAAGGTATTTTTTGTCGAATTTTAAATTTGATGAATTATATAATTTTGATTATGATACAGCTCCTTCCCTAAATCCATTGCACAAAACAGCTACTAATATATTTGATGATAATGATTTGTTAATTCAGCAATCGGGCGAAATTGCTAAAATGCTTTATGAAGTTTCTTTAAATCCTAAGATAAAAGGCGGTGAGCTTTGGATTGCTTTATTTAGTAATTGCATTGTTAATGACGAAGTTACTGATGCAGTTGGTATTTTTAAAAGCGAAAATCGTGAAGATTTTTTGAAAATTTTATCTTCCGATAATGTTTTTGAAATTCAAAGCGATAGAGGCATATATACTGGTAAGCTCGACAAAGGTTGTTTGGTTTTTAACGCCTTTAAAGAAGAAGGTTATGTTGTAGCTGTTAATGTTAGCGGTAAAAGCATTGATTCTAAATTTTGGATTGATGATTTCTTGATTTTAAAACAACGCGAAGACGATTATTTCCATACTCAGATGGCTATTCGCATGTGTCATAATTTTGTTACCGAAAAACTACCCGATGAATACCAAATAAATCGTGTTGACCAGGCTGATCTCCTAAACAAAAGTATGGATTTTTTCAAAGAACGCAGCGATTTTAAAGTTGATGAGTTTGCTGAAGAAGTTATGGTTCAACCCGAAATTGTTAAAGAATTTACTCATTACAAAAAACAATTTGAACAGGAACAAGATATTGAAGTGCCCGATGAGTTTATGATTTCTGAAAATGCCGTTAAAAAGCAATCTAAAGTCTTTAAAAGTGTTATTAAGTTAGATAAAAATTTTCATATTTATGTGCATGGCAACAGAGAGTATATTAAGAGAGGTATTGACGAAAATACTGGTTTGAATTATTATCAAGTATTTTTTAAAGAAGAAAATTAATATTTTGATGTTTTTTTTGTAATTTTATATGTTAATTATTGAATAATCAAATTTGTAATAAGTACGGATTATTTTTTACATAAGTTTTAATATTAAAAATCAATAAATTAAACAAATGAAAACACATACATTATTAGTTTTAATGGCTGTTATAACAGCTTTTATTGCGATAAGTACAACATCTTGCAAAAAAGATGAAGAAGAAGACAAAAATGAAGCACCTAATTACAGAGCTGCTCAGGATAATGCCTTAGCCGAAGGTATTTTTAGTGGTATATACGGGCAAATTGACCGTACAGCCAAGCAAGACTCTCTTAAAATGATAGATTCTCTGAATTGCCCTATTTTAACTATTAGTGGCACTGCTTATCCTTACACTTTTACACTTGATTTTGGAGTTCAATGTTTATGTAATGATGGCAGAATAAGAAGCGGACAAGTGGTATCAACAATTACAGGTCCTTATCTTGATTCAACTTCTGCAATTACATCTACTCTAATTAATTACTACGAAACAATTAATAATGTAGATTATCACGTAACAGGTACTAACGAAGTTGTTAATCTGGGTAAAAATGTTTCAGGTCATCCTTGTTTTTCAGTTAATGTTACTAATGCTAGTATTACCTCTGTACATGGTACTATTACCTGGGCATCGCAACGAATTAGAGAGTTTGCACAAGGTTATGATACTTGGCTAAATCCTTTTGATGATGTTTATCTGATTACAGGACAATCGAACGGCACTGATATTAACGGTGCTGCCTATTCTGTCAATATTATTAATCCACTAATGATTCAATTTGGATGCCAGTGGATTAAATCAGGCTCAATTGAACTTGTTAATCCAGGCTATCCTACTATTACAGTCGATTATGGCTCGGGTGCCTGCGATAACGCTGCAACCGTTACTATTAACGGAGTTTCATATCCTATTGTTATGTATTAAGGTTTCTTGATTCAAATTAGTCTTTTAAGCATCTTACAGAAAAACCATAACCCATATTCAGTAAAGTTCTATATATTGATTTATATTCAAAATCTAATTTCAGAACAACTGACCTCTACGGATATAAAGTTGACACCATTTTGAACATTATTGTCAAATCTGTAGCAGGAAATTGTCTTTGTGTAATATTCATTTATTCGCAAATATTTTTTAAAATTTTATCATCTTCCCAATATGTAAGATGATGAATTTATACCATTAATAGCTTTCTTTGCGAATCAGTATAAGTGTTTGCATCGGTTTAATGTTTTAACTTTTCAAAAACGTAAACAAAATTAACGTTTTTTTCATTATGCAACCATTTTTAATTCAGACAGGATAAGCTTTACAGCTTCATTTATTTGTAAATAGGCCTGTTCAATTTTTGCAGGATTGTTACAAGATGCTTTGCTTGCCTTTTTGCAACTTGCAGATAAAGAAGGGTTAACAAAATAGCTATAATTAAAAATTGAGTAATAAAGCCATGTGTAACCTTCCTGTGTAAGTTGATAATACTGAGTATTTTGCAGTTTTTTCACAACTCCTCTAACCCTTAATTTTCGTAATTCATACACAACTTTTGCAGTTTTCTAATTTTTACCCAATTTTTTGCGTAAATCCTTATTCCTAAAACCCATTGCCCTGAATTTTGTATTCAATAAAACTGAGATTAAAGCTAACTGTTCCTTATTACGCAAATCAGATGCAGCAATCCTATGACCTTTTTCTGTTATTACAGCCTGTTGATATTTGTCATAAACATCTTGGGTTATTGAACTAAGGTCAATATCTGACAAGGTGTTAAACTTTTACTATGATGTACTGACTTAGAAAGACCAAATATCTCGGTCAACCTATCGGGCAATCAAATGGTATGATGCTTTTGAAGAAAGCGTTTGAAAAATGTATTGGCAAATTTTGCTGACTTGAAAATAACATTTGTTGAAATCTCTGTCTGATAGCTAAACCATTTATGTGAAAGCAGTTTTGAACGCGTAGATTTATTGCCCTTGTCGAATTGAAAAAATATTTTCATCCAGTAATCTATACGATTTAAGCCAATACTAGGCTGAAATGCAGTTACTAAACTCTCTAAAACGTCTAAATGCGAAATTTGAATAAAAGAGTTATCTTTCATAATATAGGATATCCCCTGATTATCAAATTGTTGTTTCAAATAGTTATGACCTTTCATATATTTTTACAGTAAGTTATAAAAAGAATAATACAAGTAGTATTTTTAATAATATAATGGTATTTTTTGCTAATTTTGCAAAATATTAAATAACTAAAAATACTAAAGAGATGGAAAAATTAAAACAAAGCATACTAATACCTGTCGATTTCAGAGAACAGTCGCTAGCAGCAATAAAACAAGCATATAATTTAGCAAGGATTAATAAATTTGATTTAACATTATTATATGTATTAGAAGACAGCAGTTTTTGGTCAGGTTTATTCTCTGATTTTCAAGAAGAAGAATTAATAAAAAGAGCAAAAGCTAATCTCGAAAATTTAGCCGAAAGAACAAGTAAAGAATCAGGGTTGATAGTACATTCATTAGTTAGAAAGGGTAGAGCTTATGTAGAAATTAACGAAGTTGCTGAAGAAATTGAAGCAAAGTACATTTTTATGGGTATTGCAAGTGTTTTTTCAGGCGAAAATAAATCAAAACGCATTGTTGGTGCTAATGCTTCGAGAGTAATACGTTCTGCTAAATGCCCTGTATTAACTGTTAATGGAGAAAACCATTTTAAAGGATGCCGTAGTATTTTGTTGCCATTAGACCTCACAAAAGAAACAAGACAAAAAGTAAAATATGCTGTAGAAATTGCAAAGGCTTATCATGCTTCTATTAAGACTGTTTCTGTTATATGGGATACCGACGATGAAGAAATCAGATGGAAAATGAACATAACTGTTAATCAGGTTAAAGAATTTATTCAAGCCGAAGGTATTAAATGTGCTACTGAAATTATTGATATTGATGATTCAAAACATGTTGTAGATAATATTCTTGGCTATGCTTACAAGCAAGGCGATATTGATTTAATTGTAATAATGACAAGGGCAGAAAATAGTATTGTTGAGTTTTTTGTTGGTTCAAAAGCTCAGGAAATTATCAGATTGTCAGATATTCCTATTATGAGTATTACTCCTAAAGACCTTGATTTAACTTATATGAGATAATTTTGTAATAGTTATTTTGGAATTGACTAATTATACTGATATTAAACTTACATTTTTAGGTACAGGCACATCGCAAGGTGTGCCTGTTGTTGCTTGTCAATGCGAGGTTTGCCAATCGGACGATTTCAGAGATAAACGACTGCGTACTTCTGCACTTTTGCAAATTAATAATATAAATATTGCTATTGACGCAGGTCCTGATTTTAGAACACAAATGCTTAGGGAAAAGGTAAACAAATTGCATGCTGTTTTGCTTACTCATGGACATAAAGACCATGTAGGTGGGCTTGATGATGTGAGGGCTTATAATTATTTTATGAAAAAAACTATGGATGTTTATGCTTCGGAAGAAGTAAACAGACAGATAATGAATGAATACGCTTACGCTTTTGGCGATAACAAATATCCAGGAGTTCCTGATATTAATCTTCACAATATAACTAATTCGAAATTTTTTATTAATGAAATTGAAATTATTCCAATTCAAGTTTTGCATTATAAAATGCCTGTTTTTGGATATAAATTCGGAAAAATTGCATATATAACTGATGCAAATTATATTTCTGAAATTGAAAAAGAAAAATTAAAAGGACTAAAAATATTAGTAATTAACGCTTTACGGCGTAAAAAGCATTATTCGCATTTTAATCTTGAAGAAGCTTTGCAGCTTATTGCTGAAGTTAAACCCGAACAAGCATATTTAACTCATTTAAGCCATCAAATTGGACTTACTCGTGATTTAGAAAAAGAATTACCATCAAACGTTATGCTTGCTTATGATGGTTTACAAATTATATGTAAAAATGTGGGTTAAACAAAAAAACTCTTAAACATAGTTCAAGAGCTTTAAACAGTAGCGAGACCGAGATTTGAACTCGGGACCTCCGGGTTATGAATCCGACGCTCTAACCAACTGAGCTACCTCGCCATTTCATTTTACAAAATTATAAAAAAAAATTAAACTTCAAATTAAATATTACGGAATGGTTAAAAAATAATTTGAGTAGCTTTGTGGTTAAACGCAAAGAAATAATTAACAAATTAATTCTAACAAATTAAACGTAACTTAATTATATTTTTTTAATTCATGAATAATACCTCAAATACTTTATGAACTTTATAAATATATTTATTCTAATTTTATTAATTTTGACAAAAATAAAAATTCATAAATAGTGCATAAAATAAATAAATTATCGGTTGTAATTCCTGTTTATAATGAGGAGAAGACTGTTACAACAATTCTAAATTTTGTAAAATCTGTAGAGCTTGAATATAATTTTATAAAAGAAATTATTGTAGTTAACGATTGCTCTCATGATAATACTGAAAATATCGTAAAAGAATTTATTAAAAATAATTCAGATTGTGATATTAAGTGTTTTTCACATTCTGTAAATAAAGGCAAAGGAGCTGCATTACACACAGGAATCAAGGAATCGACTGGCGATTATATCATTATTCAAGATGCTGATTTAGAATACGATCCCCGTGAGTATAATTTACTTTTAAAACCTGTTGCAGAAGGTTTTGCCGATGTAGTATATGGTTCACGATTTTTAGGAGGGAATCCGCATCGTGTTTTGTTTTTTTGGCATACAATAGGTAACAGATTTCTGACTTTTTTGAGCAATGTTTTCTCAAATCTTAATTTAACTGATATGGAAACCTG